>CAIRCM010000217.1 GCA_903877125.1 uncultured Acetobacteraceae bacterium
GATGCCGGCGGCGGGGTTGCAACCGCCGGCCGCGCGGGCGCGGCAGGTGCCTGCGGCGCGGGGGCAGCAGGCACCTCCGGCGCGGGCGGCGACGCCGGTGTGGCGGGAGCGGCAGCCGCCGGGGCGCTCGGCTGGGGCACGATGGCTGCCGGCGTGGTCACCCTCGGACGCGACGGGTGCGGCACGGGACGCGGCGCAGGCAAAGGCGCATTGTGCGCGGGCAGCGGCTCCAACGCGTGCAGGTCGACCGAGACTTGCGCGGCTGCTGGCACAGCGGCGCAAAAAGACAGGAAAATGACGGGGATGAGTTCGCGCATGCGGCCGCACCCTACCCCATCGCCCCCAATGTCATCAATGAACGGATCGAGACAACGTGACGCCAGCTAGTACAGCGCGAACATCTCGGCGATCGCATCCGGATCGCTGGTGCGGGTCAATGCCAGCGAAAGGAGAATCCGCGCCTTCTGCGGATTGAGGTTATCCGCGACCAGAAACCCGTTCTCCCGGTGCCGCGTGCCGCGAAACACCCGGCCCGAACCGGCCCGCGTGCTCTGCACCACGATCACGCCCTGGCCCGCGGCGTCCTTCAGGGCCGCGGTTTCCGCCGGCGACGTCCCACCCGGTGCGAACCCCGCCGAGATGATGCCCTTGGCGCCGGCCGCGACGAACGCCCTTACCGCCGCCCCGTCGCACCCCGCATAGGCGTAGGCGATATCGACTCGGGGCGGCGTATCCAGCCCGGCAACGTCGAACACGGTATCCGGCGCGCATCGGCGCAGCGGCCGGCGGTAGAAGGCGATCGCATCCCCATCCGCATGCCCCAGCACACCGAAATCGGGGGAGCGGAAGGTCTGCATCCGCAGCGTCGCGGTCTTCGTCACCTCCCGCGCCGCCTGGATCTCGTCGTTCAGCAGCACCAGCACGCCCATGCCTCGCGCCTCGGGACTCGCGGCCACCCGGATCGCGTTGACCAGATTCATCCCCGCGTCCGACGACAAAGCGCTCGACGGGCGCTGCGCGCCAACCACCACCACGGGCACCGAAACCTTGAGTGTCAGATTGAGGAACCAGGCCGTTTCCTCCAGCGTCGCGGTGCCGTGGCCGATCACGATGCCCGCGACATCCGGGTGGTCCGCGACCACCTGCCCGCACAGCGCCGCCAATGCCCGCCAGTCGTCGTATCCGATCGCGGTGGACGGGATGTTGCGGTAGCGCACGGGGATCACATCCGCCACCAGCGCCGTCTGCGGCCAATGCGCCAGGATTTCGTCGGCATGCATCACATTGCCGGCGACGCCGTAATCCTGAATATCCAGCGGCCCGCGCCCGAGGGACGCGATCGTCCCGCCGGTTCCGATAAATGCGACCTTCGGCAAACTCATGACAAAACTCCCGGCTTGCGCGTGTGAAAATCGGTATCGCGCTGATAGGCGTCGGCAACCCGCAGCACTCGGCCCTCGGCGAACGGGCGCCCGGCGATCTGCAACCCGATCGGACAGCCGTTGGGATCGAATCCGCAGTTCACGCTCACCGCCGGCAACCCCAGATAATTGAACGGCCGGGTATTCGCCGACACCGCCATGAACCGGTGTTCGGTGCCCGGCGGGCCATGATCGATGTCGGTGTCCGCCAGCGTCGGCAGCACCGACGCGATCGTTGGCGTCACCAGCACGTCGACCGCGGCAAACACCTCGGCGGCGAAGGCGCGCAGGACCGGCCCTCGGCGGCTCAGCGCCTCCACGTAATAGGGTGCGGGGATCGCATAGCCCGGATACATCCGCCCGCTGATATGCTGGCCATAGGCCTGAGGGTCATCGCGCATCCACTGCGCATGGATCGTGGCCGCCTCCACCCGCGAGACGATGGCGCCATAGGTCGCCACGGCGTCCATCAAGGGCAGCGTCATCCGCGTCACGCTCGCCCCCCGGGCTTGCAGCACCTTTAGCGCGGCCTCCATCGCCGCGATCACCGGTGCGTCGGCGTCGTCGAGGAAGTAGGTCTCCGGAACGCCGATCCGCAGCCCCCGCAGATCGCCGGTCAGCGCCGCTTCGTAATCGGGCACCGGCTCCCGCGCGCTGGTCGGGTCCATCGGGTCGTAGCCGGCGATCACCGACATGATGCGCGCGCAATCCCGCGCGGTGCGGCACAGCGGCCCCACATTGTCATGGGTGAACGACAGCGGCATCGCCCCATAGCGCGACACACGGGTCTGCGTCGGCTTGATCCCCGTCACGCCGCAGGCCGCCGCCGGCAGGCGGATCGACCCGCCGGTATCCGAACCCAAGGCCGCGTAGGTCATCCGAGCGGCCACCGCCGCGCCGGAACCGGATGAGGAACCGCCCGTGATATACGGCGGGTTCCAGGGATTATGGCAGTCGCCGAAGGTTTTGTTGTGCCCGGTCGGGTTCTGCGCGAACTCGGCCATGTTCAACCCGCCGAAGACGTAGGCGCCCTCGGCCGCCATGCGCGCCACGGCGGTGCCGGTGATCGTCGGCCGCCAGTCGCGCCGGAGCGCCGATCCGGCGGTGCTCAACCGTCCCGCCTGATAATACATGTCCTTATGCGCCATCGGCACGCCATGCAGCTTGCCCAGAGGCCGCTTGTCGCGCACCGCCAGATCGGCGGCCCGGGCGTCCGCTTCCGCCTGGGGACGATCCAGCCAGATGGTGGCGTTCAGCACCGGATTGGCTTTTTCCAGGTTCGCCCAGCAGGCATCCAGCAATTCCAGCGACGTCGCTTGCCCGGTGCGGACGGCCTCCGCCGCTTCCACCAACGTCAGATTGGCGAGGTCGGTCATGGCGCGGTTTCCTTCGTCGCTTGCAGGGCGGATTCGAAGCTGGATGGCTCATCCTCGAACACCAGCGTGCCGCGCAGTTTTTCGAACGCGGCGATGGTGCGGACCAGATCGGCGGCCATGCGGCGCCCGGGATCGTTCGGCGGTGCGACACCGAACCAGCGGTGGATCGTGGCCTCGGTCACGGCGGGGAAATCGTCCATCGTGTCGCCCTTCTGCATGTTGCAATGCAGTATGCGCTGAATTCCCCCACGCTGGTCAAACAGAGTCGCCGGAGTCATACTCCGCGGTAGATTTGGGGATGGAGAGATCAACGTGCCGGTCGAAAAACAAGCCTATCGCGATGCCATGGCCCGCCTCGGCGCGGCGGTGAACGTCATCACCACCGATGGTCCCGGCGGCAAGGCCGGATTCACCGCTTCGGCCGTGACCAGCGTCACCGACACGCCACCCACGCTGCTTGTCTGCGCCAACCGGGCGAATGATTCATACCCGGCCTTCATGAAAAACCAGGTGCTTTGCGTGAACACCTTGACCCCGGCGCAGGAGATTCTGTCGCCAATGTTCGCCGGGATGACCAAGCACGCCGACCACGAACGCTTCGACGATCACACCTGGCACACGCTGGAAACCGGCGCCCCGGTGCTGGACGAAGCCGTCGCCGCCTTCGATTGCCGCATCACCCAGATCGTCGAATCCGGCACCCACGACGTTTTCTTCTGTTCGGTCGAGGCCGTGCGCACCGGCACGGCGCATGAAGGTCTGATCTACTACGGCCGCGGCTACCACAAGGTCAGCGTGCCGCAGGGCTGAAAAGGTCCGATACAAAAAACCCAAATAAGACGCATAGGCGGCACTGTTCAGACACAATTTACCGCCAATCTTCCTTCTACCGGCGGCGATAACCGCTGCCGGGCCGCAGGAGGAGCAGACAGCCATGTGCGCGAACGCAGAATATGGACTGACGATGGCCGGTTTGCTGACCGATCCGCTGATCCAGATGATGATGCACAGCGACGGCGTGGACCATCAGGCGCACGCCGACCTATGGGAACGGACGCGCGAAACAGTGATCGCGCGGTTCACGATGCAAGCTCAGGGCTGGAGTCCTGACGTCGCGGGCTAGAGCACGATCGGGTAAAATTGCCCCAATCGTGCTCTATAATACAAACTCGTATAAACTTTGACGTACCGACCGACCGAATCACGTCATGCCGGCGAATGCCGGCATCCACGCCTTGCGAGGCTGGGACTTCCGAACGGCGTGGATACCAGCATCCGCCGGCATGACGGGTGGGCAGCCGCCACGAGTCAATCATTGCGCGGGCTGGTATAGGCCTTTGTTTGATCGCGTGATTCACGCCGCCGTGTGGTCCCACCTATGGCGATCACGCTTTAAGCGACGTCATGATGGGCCTCAGACAGCGCGGCACCGCCTCAAAATACCTGGATCAAACCTTCCTGGTACAAGCGCCGCACCAGCACCAATTTCCCGGCCTCATCCAGATCGCCGGGGAGATCCGCGACCGTGAACGACGGCGTGGTCAGAGCGAAACGCACATCCGGTTCGGTGAACGACGGCAGGCTCAGGTCCGGGCCTTGCCAGACGACGCGGATTTCCGCCTCGTCGACTGCCAGGCGGAAGATTAGATCCGGCCAAGCCCCCAGACGCGTGGCCGGACCAATGTCGGGCGGCGTCGCCAGGGTCTGCAAACGGCGGTCGGAAACCGCCGGCCTGTCAGCTATGAACCCATCGGCCAGCCGGTCCAGCAACTTTCCCGTGTCCGTGCCGTCAGCCAGCCGGGCGGTCAAAGCACGGAATCGGTCGGCGGCGGCCGCGCGGTCCCAGGCCTCCCCGGCGTAACCGACCGGCAGCAGGCGACGGAATTCGACATCGTTCAGCGCCATGTCCGCCACCGCTTCGATCAGAAGATCGGTCCAGGTCAGGCCCTTCAGCCCCAGCGTGATGTGCAGCGATACCGCATCACCGGCCTCGGCATCATGCATCAGACCGCGCGGGCAATACAGCAGATCGCCAGGGTTGAGCACGAACTGGCGGCTGACCGGACCGGGTTCGGGATGCAGTTGCGCGAAACTCTGGCCAGGCATCGGCAACGGGAGCGGTGAATCGAATATCGTCCAGGACTTGCTGCCTTCGACCTGCAGGACGAACACGTCGTGGTTGTCGTAATGCGGCCGCAGCCCGTGCGAGCCGGGGGGCGTCAGATAGATGTTGGTATCGCACCCCACGCTCAAGTGCTTTCCCACCGCACGGCAGAGCAACTTCAAGGCGGGGATGCGATCCTGGATGCCGAACAGCACGATCGTCGCGCCGTTGGCGAACTGCTCGTACAGCCGGCGCAGGTCGATGCGCTGCCCCGCCCCGCAATAGTCCGAGGACTTCAAATCCGGATTGGCGGCGTTGACCAGATAAACATCGGGAAAAACGTGATCGGCGCTGGCGAGGAAGCGGTCCACGTCTTCCAGGCTCAGCAGCCCCTTGTAATGGTCCGGCTGGTTCCGGTTGACCACGGCCTCCGTCTGTTCATAGTGATGAGTGAGGAAATCCCGAGCGGACAGGGGAGCGATCAGGGCTTCGAAGCTGGACGCGGTCATATGGCGGCCACCCGGGTGATCAAGCCCTCCCGCAGGCAGCGATTCGCCAGGACCAGGCGCGCGTCATCGTCGATCGGACCGGGGATGTCGGCGACTTTGAACGGGGTTTCGGTCAGCATGAACGCGATGGCTTCCCGCGTGAAAACCGGCAATTCGATCGTGGTGCCTGGCACTTGCAGTGTCAGCGTGTCTGCGTCGGTCCGTATCCGCCAGATCAGATCCGGGCGCACCGTCAAGCGGCTGGTCAGGCCAAGTTCCACCGGGGCCAAACGTTCGGCCAGATGTCCCGCCATCGGCGGTTGGCGGGAGGCGATGAAATTTTCCGCCATACCATCCAACGCCTTGTCGAGTTCCGCACCCGACTCGGCAATCCGGCGCAGCAGGCCGGCCAGGGTCGCGCGCAGTTCCGTCCGGTCAAAGCCTTCGTTGGCGAAGCCTGGGGTCAAGGTGTGGTGCAGGTCCGGGTCCGCCAGGCATGCGGCGGCCACGGCTTCAATGATCAACTCGGTGCGGGTTTTTCCGAGCAGGCCGAAGGTGATGTGCAGCGAGACCTGATCGGTCGAGCGGGCGTCGTGCATCAGTCCGCGCGGGCAATACAACAGGTCGCCGGTCTGAAGTGTGAACGCGTCGATCTGCGTGCCGGGAATATCGCGGTCCTTGTCGAAGCTCTGGCCCGGCAACGGCAGCATGATCTTGTTGTCATACAACCGCCAGTCCTTGGTCCCGGCGGCCTGCAGAACGAAAACGTCGTGTGTATCGTAATGAGTGCGGAAACCCTGCGCGTTCGGCGGGGAGAGATAGATATTGGTTTGAAACGGCATGGAAAACCGCTTCTCCGCGCTGCGGCACAGCGCGGCCAGTTCGGGCAGATGGCGTTCCAGATTGTCGATCACGATCGTCGCGCCCTGGGCAAATCGGCGGAACAGCCGTTCGGGATCGATCTTGCCGTCAGGGTCGGCGAATTCCGCTTTTTCGACGTCGGTTTCGTGCTGCACCATCAGAACGTCGGGATAGCGCGCCACGCCCGTGTTCAGCCACGCTTCGAGACGATCAAGCGTCAGCAGGCCCGCATAAAATCCAGGATCGGATCGCGCGACACGAAGCGGCTCGGCTTCATAATACCGACCGAGAAATTCCGACACGGTGACCGGATCGATCAGCGCGTCGAACCGGTAGGGGAACGTCATTGATTCGTCCGATCTACACGAGCGGCCGGACGGCAGGACATGCTGCCATCCGGCCTACCGTTCGGATCAGTCGTTGTCGGTGCTGGGACGACGATCGTGGCTGTCGTTGTCGTAGGTGTTCGCCTTGTCGCTGGAAGCATGGGCCGCGTTGGTGGACGCGATCATGGCGCCAACGGCAACGGCGGCGGCACCCACGGCCCGGCCAGCGGTCGCCAGCATCGAACGGCGATTGAGGGCAACTTTCGACACGATATCGGAGTCGGTCAGGCTAAACAGCTTCTTGCTGGTCTTTTCGGTCACGGGATTCTCCAGGCTTGGTCAAATTACTGTCGGCAGCACCGGGCAAAGTCTTATAGAGCCATCATCGGGCGCGCAACCTCGAATTGCGACCAGGATCCAATTGTCATGGCGTCTCCCACGCGGCAAAACGCTTCGCCTCAATCGGAGAATAGCGATGCAGACACGCAATGTACCGGTGACCGGGGCGCGATATTGGATCGGCATGTCGGCAGCGAGCGTGTTCGGCGTCAACATGGGCGACTACGTATCCCGCATCATGCATCTCGGCGACTGGAAGGGCGTGCCGGTCATGGTCCTGCTGTTCGCCGGGCTGCTGCTGGCCGAACGGCGGGTCCGGCCGGGGATGGAGGCCATGTACTGGATCGCGGTGGCGTTGGAACGAACCGCCGCCACCAACATCGCCGACCTGATGACCCACGATCTCGATTGGAACTACGGGCTGGTGCTGTCCGGGCTGGGCGCGCTGCTGACCGGGATCATCGCCCTGGGCGGTGTGTTTCCCCCGCGATCGGCGCGTGATGCGGCACTCCCGCTTCCCAACGGTGCGGTGCTGGCGAACTGGCGGTATTGGCTGGCGATGCTGATCGCCGAATCCCTCGGAACCGCGCTGAGCGATGCGTTCAGCGATTGGCTCGATCTGTCGTTCTATGTGGAATGGGCGGTCTTGCTGTCGATGTTCGCGCTGGTGTTCGGGGCGCGGACCATACCGGCTTTCACGAACCGGTTGACCTACTGGCTCGCGGTGCTGGTGGTGGGGACATGCGGCCCGACCGTCGGCGATTGGCTCGCGCATTCGGGGCACCTGCGGCTTTCGACAGCGTTGACCTGCGCGTTTTTCGTCGGGCTGCTCGTGGTGTGGAAGCGGGATCGGGCGACAAGTGCCGCTTGATCCCGGCCCCGGCTAGCGCGTAATCGCCAGAGATGGAATCACACGGCGGCGTGAATCACGCGACCAAACAAAGACTTATAGAGCACGATTGGGTCAACTTGACCCGATCGTGCACTAATAGGGCGGCTCGTCCCGGTTGTCGCGGAAATACCAGCCGATGACGCACAGCCCGGCGATCCCGAACAGCACGAAATGCAGAATGGCCCCCTGCATCGCGTAGCCCATGGCGAAAAAATCCATCGAATACCGATCGCGGAAATAGGACCAGATCGCACCGACCACGCCCCAGCCGATCAACAACCCTCCCCCGATCAACCCTTTCCGCCGCCGCCGTGCCGTTTCCTCGTCCATCGCGTCCTCCCGTCCGCTCAACCCGGACGGGCAGCCAACCACCGGGGCCCGTTCGATTCAACACCCGTGCAACCCCGAGGTTGATCGCGCCCGCACCCATCGCTAAATGCGGGGCATGGCCAATCCCCCGATCCCAAGCAGCGACGCCCCGCTGCTGCCCATCCTCATCGCCCCGCATGCGCGCCTGAAGGCGAAAGCCCGCGCCGTGGCGAAAAACGATGACGACGCTGTCCGAGCGGTCATCCCCCGTATGTTCGCTACCATGTACACGGCACCGGGGATCGGCCTCGCCGCGCCGCAGGTGGATCTCGGCCTGCGCCTGCTGGTGATCGATCTCATGCCGGACAACAAACCGGCCCCGATCGTGATGATCAACCCGGAGCTCGTCGCCGCCAGCCCCGAACTGGCCGTCCGGGAGGAAGGCTGCCTCTCCCTCCCCGGCATGTACGCCGATGTCACCCGTCCCGCTCGGGTCAAGGTCCGCTTCCTCGACCAAACCGGCGCGCGGCAGGAACTGGAGGCTTCGGACCTGCTGTCCGCCTGCGTCCAGCATGAGATCGACCACCTCGACGGCGTGCTGTTCGTCGACCATCTGTCGATCCTCAAACGCAACATGATCATGCGCAAGCTGGCGAAAGAACAGAAGCTGAAGAAGTAAGCGCGATGCGCGTCGTCTTCATGGGCACGCCGGATTTCGCCGTCCCCGCCCTGCACGCGCTGGCCGAGGCGGGCCACGCAGTGATCGCCGTCTACTGCCAGCCGCCCCGTCCCGCCGGCCGGGGCCAGTCGGTCCGCCCCTGCCCCGTGCAACGAGCCGCGGAGGCGATGGGCATCCCGGTGCGCACCCCCGCGCGGCTGCGCACCGATGCCGAGGCGCAAGCCGCCTTCGCCGATCTCCAGGCCGATGTCGCGGTCGTCGCCGCGTACGGACTGATCCTACCGCGGGCGATGCTGGATGCGCCGCGCCTGGGCTGCCTCAACATCCATGCCAGCCTGCTGCCCCGCTGGCGCGGCGCCGGACCGATCCAGGCCGCGATCCTGGCCGGCGACAGCGAAACCGGCGTGACCATCATGCAAATGGAGGCCGGATTGGACACCGGCCCCATGCTGCTGCGCGAGGCCGTCGCCATCACCCCGACAACCACCGCCGCCACGCTGCACGACGTCCTGGCGGAGATGGGCGGCCGGTTGATCGTCCGCGCCCTGGCCGAACATCCCAAGCCCGCCCCCCAGCCCGAGGCCGGCGTCACGTACGCCCCCAAACTCGAACGCGAGCACGGGCGGCTGGACTGGGCTGCGGACTCGGCGTCGTTGGACCGCCGGATTCGCGCCTTCGACCCCTGGCCGGGCACGTTCACGATTCTGGATGGCGCGGTGCTGAAAGTGCTCGCCGCCGTCCCGGTCGACGCGGCCGGCGCACCGGGTTCGGTGCTGGACAACGCATTGACGGTCGCCTGCGGTTCCGGCGCGCTGCGTCTGACCCGGGTGCAGGCCCCTGGCCGTGCGGCGATGGACGCGGCCGCCTTCCTGCGCGGGCGAGCGGTGCCGGTGGGCACGGTCCTGGGGTGATATCGGCCTCTTTCCCGGCAGCACCGAATTGCCAACCAAGACACGGGTCATCGCCGGGCCCGAACATGCATTTTTACGAAATTCATATTTTCATATAAATTTTAGCCTCAACCGGAGATCCACCGATGTCCCTCGTCAGGCTCCGCCGAGCCGCGCGGATCACCCTGCCGCAAAGCATCCGCGACGCCACCCGCTTGAAGGAAGGCGACTATCTCGAAGCCGAAGTAACGGAATCCGGTGCAATCCTCCTCAAGCCCGTCAATATCGCCCAGCGCGAACCAACCCCGGAACAGGAAGCCGACATCCTGAGCGTCGTGAACGCCGAGCGCCGGGCCTATGCCACCGAACGTCGTCGTTGAAGCATCGGTCCTGGTCAACGCGTTCCTGTTTCCAAGGAGCATACCGGGCCAAGTCGTGGCCCAGGCTGCGGAACCGCGCAAGCGGCGTTGCTTCTTCAAAGCATACGCTTCCATCGAGGATCGCTACGGGTTGAGTATGACCTCCAGCAGGAGGTAGCGAAGCGTTGTCGTCGAGTCATTCCATTTGAATTGGTAATCGCGGGCCAGTGCTATCGGGTCGCCATACCCACCGGTTTTGTAGGTCAACACGCTGCCAGCCGCGTAGGATTTGCCATGCCGAAAATCAAAATCGCCGGTATCGGCGGAATACGATTTCTGGTTGACATAATGTTCATCATCAGTCGCAACGATCATGAAACCCAGGTCCGCGACGTCTCGGCATCCCTCCAGGCGCGCGATGTCCTTGAATACATCATAGCGGTTTTTTGGTTCGCGATGGTTGGCCCTTTTGAAGAATTTCAGTTCCAATGCGCATCGCCATTCCTTACCGTCATCGGTGGTGAGACGAAACCAGATATCGATGCGGCCGCGCTTTCCAGTCGGACCGTCCAGCGGTTTCTCCAGCTCTATCGAGAATGTCTCACGCTGGCTGGTAACCTTGAGGTCAGCGACGGTCGCGATGATACGACCAAGGTGAAGCTGAAGCGTCGCTTCGCTTTCACACCGGACCCGACCGCCTTGAATCTGAGCGAAAAGCGCAAGCACGGCTGTAGTTACGATATCGCGAAGGCGTTGAACTGACATCCATCAATGCTAGCCGAATTGGCGCGGTAATACCACCCGCCCCAATCATTGACGCATCGGCCTTCCACCCGCGTCATGCCGGCGAATGCCGGTATCCACGATTTTCGCTGCGCGGAGTTTGAAAAGTCGTGGATACCGGCATTCGCCGGCATGACGATATGGGTCGGGCCACGAGTCAAGGTTTCGGGCGGTTGGTATAACATCAAACCGGAACTCGTGTTGGCTACGGCCGGCAGAACGCTGGCTCGCTGCACCAGGGAGTCCGCGCCCCCCCCCTATCGGCTGTTCACCCCTTCCAGATCAATGATTTTCCGATATGGTCCGGATCCCATGCACCCGATAAACTGCCTCGGGTGTTGGCGAGCCGAACAAGGAAACTGAACCGGAGGCAGCAACACGGGCTTTCGGCCCGCATGCACTCAGCCTTGCCTAGTTCTCCCGCAACGCCCCAATCGCCGCCGTCAGCGTCTTCGCCTCTTCCCCATCCGGCGGCAGCGTCTTCAGCAGCCGCCCCCAATACACCCGAGCCTCCCCCGGCCTGCCGCCCTGGGCAGCCGCGAGGCCGAGATACCACAGCACCGCCGGCTGCCCGGGTGTCAGCGCCTCGATCTGCCGCAAGATATCGAGTTGGTCCGCCGTGATCGGCGCCGTCGCCGGCTGATTCGACAGCATCCCCTGCGCCGCCTGCTGCAAAACCCCCACATCCCCAGGCTTCAACGCGATCGCATGCTTGTAGGCATCCGCGGCTTTCCCCCCCTCGTTCAGCACCGCGTAGGCCCGCCCCAGACGCAGCCACCCATCGAGGTCGTTGGGGTTGGCCGCCAGCTTCGCCGCCAGCCCGTCCACCATGCCGCGGATCATCGCCTGCTGCTGTGCATCCCCCTGCGGCGAGGACGGAGGCGCCGCCTTGCCCGGTGCCAGCGCCGGCGCCGGAATGCCGGCCGCTTTCGCCGCATCCGCGATACGCAAAGCGATGTCCGCACGCTCCGGTGCATCGGCCGGCAGATCGGCCAGCAGCGCCTGCAGCATCTCGATCGCCTTCGCCGGTTGCCCGTCCTGCCCCATCGCCAACGCGGAATAATACCGCGCGGTCTGCTGCGCCGGATCCTTGGCCAGCGCATGCGCGAACGCCGCGCGCGCCGCCGGCACAACCGAACCGCCTGCCGCCAGCGTCAGCAATTCGCCATAGGCCGCCATGACGTCGGCGCCATCCTGGCCAAGATCGACCGCATGCTTCAACGCATCCGCGGCCAGCGACCACTGGTTCAACTCCGCCAACGCCCGGCCATAGTTCAACCAGCCCTGTGCGTTCTTCGGATCCGCCTCCGCCGCCTGCTTCAACCGCACCAGCGCCTGCGCGATCTGCTCAGTGCGCGTATCGATGGTCCGCGAGGCAAACGGCATGTCCGGCATCGCCGGCGCGCCGATGCGCAGATAGAGGCCGACCGAGCCACCCGCCACGATCAACCCAACCACCGCGGCAGCAACTGGACTGCGGCCCGTGCGCGCCGCGCGATCGGGCGTGGCGGCAGCGGCCAGCAGCCGGCGCTGCACTTCCAGCCGCGCCGACGCGGCCTCGGCCTCGGTCAGAACGCCACGCGCAACGTCCCGATCGAGCTCCCGCAACTGATCGCGGTACACCGCCTGATCGTACTGACCGGCCGCAAGCCCCGCCGAACGCGGGCGCAGCAGCGGCAGCAGCACGAAAACCGCCACCGCGAACACGATGACGGCGAGCAGCAAAGCCAACATCAGCCCTCGTCCTTCATCAATCGCACGAGCGCTTCGTGCTCGGCCGCCGACAACGGCGCCGGCGGTACGACCGGCCGGCGCCGCAGCCACAGCACCGTCCCGACAAAGCCGATGCCCAGCAGCACGACAGGCCCGAACCACAGCAACCATGTCGCCGGCTTCACCGGCGGACGCAGCAACACGAAATCGCCGTAACGGCTGACCACCGCCCCCATCGCCTGCGCGTCGCTATCGCCCGCCCTGAGACGCTCGCGCAGAAACACCCGGATATCGTGCGCCAGGGACGCGCCGGACTCGTCGATCGATTCGTTCTGACAGACCAGACACCGCAACTCCCCGCTGATCGCACGCGCCCGCGCTTCCAGCGCCGGATCCGCGAGACGTTCGGACGGTTCGACCGCCAAAGCGGGCGCCGCGAGCAACAGAACAGCCAGCAACACCAAACGCATAACGCTCACGACCCACCCAACTGGCGCAGCATCGGCAAAAGCTGATCGTTCACATCCGCCGCGCTCAGCGGACCGACGAAGCGTTTGCGGATATGCCCGGCGGCATCCAGAACATAGGTCTCCGGCACCCCATAAACGCCGAAATTCAGCCCCGTCCGCCCATCCCGGTCGATCCCGACGCGCTGGTAGGGGTCGCCCAACTGCGCCAAGAGCCGAGCGGAATCCTCGGGCTTGTCCTCATAGGCGATGCCGAACAGCGCGATCTTGTCCGTCTGTGCCAAGCGCATCAGCATCGGATGCTCCTGCCGGCACGGCACGCACCAGGAGGCGAAAAAATTGATCACCACCGGCTTGCCCTTCAGTGCCGCCAGCGACAGCCGCGCGTCGCCGGACAAGGCAGCGAGGTCGAAATCCGCGCCTCCCGATCGATCATGACCGAGGGCAAGGCCTGCGGATTGTAGCCCGGCCTCAGCGACCAGCCTAAATACCCGGCGAACACCAGAAACAGCGCAAGCGGGATCAGAGCAATCAAGCGGCGCATATCTATTCCGCCGGTGCCGGGGCAGCCGCGGCGACCCGGCGCGACCGCACCGCCGCCCCAACCCGCCAGCGACGGTCGCTCAAGCTGACCAATCCACCGAATGCCATGATCACCGCCCCAATCCAGATCCACGGCACGAGCGGCTTCCAATAGGCCCGCACGGTCCAGTTGCCCGCCGAATCCGCCTCCCCCAACGCGACATAGAGATCGGCGAGGAAGTTCGTCCGGATCGCCGTCTCCCCGGTCGTCTGCTGCTGCAACGGGAAGAAGCGCCGTTCGGGATAGAGCGTCGCGATTGCCGCGCCGTCGCTGGACACCTGGATCGTCGCCCGATCGGCGGTGAAATTGGCGCCGGGCACCCGTTCCACCTTGTCCAGGCGAATGTCATACGCCGCCAGCTTCATCGAACTGCCAACCCGCAACACCTCCAGCGCTTCCTGACTGAAAGCGGACGCCGACACGCCGGCCACGAACACCGCCAGTCCGAAATGCGCGATGCTCATCCCATACGCCGCTCGGGGCAGATGCACCGCCCGCCGCAAGCTCGCGCCGAACGGCAGCCGGAAGAGCCCCACCCGCTCCGCCCATTCGGTCACCACGGCGGCCGCCAGCCACACCGCGATGGCGATGCCGAGGACCGCGAGCACCGGGCCGCCAGAGGTCACATAGAACAGAACCAGCGCCGCCACCGCCGCCACGATATACGCGACCCACAGCCGTTGCAGCGCCCCCAGCAGATCGCCACGCTTCCAGGCCAGCATCGGCCCGATCCCGACCGCGACGATCATCGGCACCATCAGCGGCACGAATGTGCGGTTGAAGAACGGGAACCCGACCGACAGTTTCGGCCCGTTCATCGCGTCCAGAAACAACGGATACAACGTGCCCAGAAACACGGTCGCGCACCCGCAGGACAGCAGGAGATTGTTCAGCACCAGCGCCCCTTCCCGCGACACCGGCGCGAACAGCCCGCCCCCTTGCAGCTTCGGCGCCCTGATTGCGTAAAGCGCCAGCGAGCCTCCGATCGCCACCAGCAGCAGTGCCAGGATAAAACTGCCGCGCGCCGGATCGGTGGCGAAGGCATGCACCGAGGTCAGCACACCCGACCGCACCAGGAACGTGCCGACCAGCGACAGCGAGAACGTCACGATCGCCAGCAGAATGGTCCAGGTTTTCAGCGTCTCCCGCTTTTCCACCACGATCGACGAATGGATCAGCGCGGTGCCGGCAAGCCAGGGCATGAACGAGGCATTCTCCACCGGATCCCAGAACCACCAGCCGCCCCAGCCCAGCGTGTAGTAAGCCCACCAGGATCCCATCGCGATGCCGATGGTCAGTGCGCACCACGATGCCAGCGTCCAGGGCCGCACCCAGCGCGCCCAGGCGGCGTCCACCTGGCCCTCGATCAGGGCCGCGACGGCAAAGGCGAAGGCCACCGAAAACCCGACATAACCCAGATAGAGGAACGGCGGATGGAAGGCCAAACCAGGATCCTGCAGCACCGGGTTCAGCCCATGCCCGTTCGCGGGCGGGTCCGTCGCGCGCAGGAACGGGTTGGACGTGAACAGAATGAACAGCAGGAACCCGACCCCGATCATCCCCTGCACGGCGAGAACCCGAGCCCGCAACGCCGGCGGAAGATTGTTGCTGAAGGCCGCGACCGCGGCGGCGCAAAGCGACAGCATGAACACCCACAGCAGCATCGAGCCTTCGTGGTTGCCCCAGACGCCGGTGAATTTGTAGAGCAGCGGCTTGTCGGTATGGCTGTTCTCGATGACGTTGATCACCGAGAAATCGGACGTCACATAGGCATACATCAGTGCTGCCATGGACATCGCGATCAGCAGAAACACCGCGATCGCGCAGCTCCGCCCCACCGCCATCCACCCCAGATGCCGCCGTGCGGCCCCCAACAGCGGCACGACCGATTGGATCGTGGCGACAAACAACGCCAGGATCAGACAGAAATGGCCGAGTTCGACGATCATACCGTTCTTTTCATCCCTGAGGGCCCGGAAGACACACGCCGCTCCCGCCGTCATGGCCAGGCTTGTCCCGACCATCTATATCGGCACCAATGCCGCTTGGCGTGGCTCGTTCATGCCCTCCCGCGTTTACGCATCCCGGGAACGATTTTCCATCATGCCTACCCGCGGCGACAAACCGGATCGAAAGACCGCCTTTTTTACCACCAAGCACACCGAGAACCGCAAAGGACGCACGAAAATTTATGGCCCGCCACATGGTCTTCGTGCGCTCTCCGTGGCTCTCGGTGTCCTTCGTATTAAAAAACGCGGTCTGTCAGGCGGTACGCCGGACCCCAGGTGGCCGGATCCGCGATTTCGAAGCGGCCCGCTTCGATCCCGCCCCCTCAAGCCGCGGCACGCCGCGCCGGCTGAATGATCGCCAACAACGCGCTGACCAGCTCGTCCATCATCGCGTCCGTGTGCAATGGACCAGGCGTGAAGCGCAGACGCTCCTCCCCGCGCGGCACCGTCGGATAGTTGATCGGCGTCGCATACATCCCAAACTCGGACAGCAGCCGGTTGCTCACGGACATCACCAGCTCGGCGTCGCCGATATGCAGCGGCACGATGTGGCTGTCCGATTCGATCCGCGGCAGACCCGCCGCGTCGAACCGCCGCTTCAGCGCCCCCGCCCGTTCGAACAGCTTGTCCCGCCGGGCCTGATCGGCCTTCACATGACGCACCGCGGCCAATGCCGCCGCCGCCGTGGTGGGCGGCAGCGAGGTCGTGAAAATGAACCCCGGCGCGGTCGAGCGGATGAAGTCCACCACGTCCGCATCCCCGGTGATGTAGCCGCCATGGCACCCGAAGGCTTTCGCCAGCGTGCCTTCGATGATGTCGATCCGGGCCGCGACACCGTCGCGTTCCGACACGCCGCCGCCATTCGGGCCATACATGCCGACCGCGTGCACCTCGTCGAGGTAGGTCATCGCACCGAACCGGGTCGCGAGGTCGCAGATCGCTCCGATCGGCGCGATGTCGGCATCCATCGAATATACCGACTCGAAGACGATCAACTTCGGCGCGGAAACCGGCGCGGCCCGCAGCAGCGATTCGAGATGTCCCATGTCGTTGTGGCGGAAGATGTTCACGACGGCACGCGAGCCTTTGATCCCCGCGATCATCGAGGCATGGTTCTTGGCGTCCGAGAACACCTGCCACCGCTCATCCGGGCCATGCGGCAGGCTGTTCAGAATGGTCGAAAGCGCCGCCTGATTGGACACAAAGCCGGATGTGAACAGCAGCCCGGCCTGCTTGCCATGGAGATCGGCAAGCTCCCGCTCCAGCGCGTCGATCAACGGGCTGGTGCCGCTGATGTTGCGCGTGCCGCCGGCACCCACACCCATCGTGCGCGCCGCCTCGCAGGCAGCTTCCACCAGCACGGGATGGCCGCCCATCGCGAGGTAGTCGTTCGACGACCACACCAGCACCCGCTTGCCATCGGGGTCGACGTAATGCGGGAACCCATCGGCCTGTTTGGCCAGCGGCGTGAAGGTGCGGTACCGCCCTTGGCCCCGGATTGATTCCAGCGACTGACGGCAAAATTCATGAAATGCGTTCATGGATAGGCACTTTCCTCAGGCAGCGCTGGCCGTCATTGATCCGCATCAACCTTAGCCGATGCGAGGAAGCACCGAAAGGCAATTCCCACAAAGGTCCAATCCGGGATGGCAGCCATGTTCCACCATTCTTTGCACACGAACAAGCCCGTGCCCTAGATTGGGGTGCGGTGCAACATAACAGGAGTCCACGATGCCGTTGAGCGCGCCCGTCGCACGCGAAAAGCAGCACACACGCTCGATCGAGATCGGCGGATACCGTCGGGCCGATGGCCTGTACGACATCGAAGCGCACCTGACCGACGTCAAGGCATTCGGACAAACCAACTATGACCGCGGCTTCATCCCCGCGGGTGAGCCGATTCACGACCTCTGGCTGCGCCTGACAGTCGACGAGACCATGGAAATCGTCGCCAGTGAAGCAACCAGCGACCTGACGCCCTACAAGATGTGCCCGACGGCCGCCCCCAACTTCGCCCGCCTTAAGGGCATGCGAATCAAGGCCGGCTTCCTGCGCGACGCCAATCAGGCCGTGGGCGGCCCGGTCGGGTGCACCCATCTGCGCGAACTGCTCCAGCAGATCGCCACCACCGCGTTCCAGACCATCAACCCAGCCCGCGTGCGCAAGGAAATGGCGGCCGAAGGCACGCAGCCAAAACCCGGCAGCGATATCGTCGATGCGCGCATCACCGAGAAGATGGGCGGCCCGCCGAAAATCCTGAACACCTGCGTCGCCTACAGCGATGCCGGGCCGCTGGTGAAGCGGCGCTGGCCGCACCTCTACACCGGCGCCGACACAGAGGCCGTCGCGGCCGACTAGAATATGATAGGGTCAAACTGACCCTGTCATATTCCATGAGTCTCTGTTCGATCGCGTGATCGGCGCCGAAGTGTGGTTCCACCTCCGGCGATCACGCTTTAAGCAGCGGCACGCGCTCCATCCACCGTCGCCGTCAGCGCGTCCCGCTGACGCCCCGCCTCGATACGCAGCACCCCATGCCCCGCCGCGGCATGACCTGCTTCGGTCGCCGCCGCTCGGAAATAGTCGAGCACGAACACCCGGACCGCACTGGTGCGTCCGCCCGGATTGTCGTCGTCCTCGGCCTTGCGGACGAGGGCGCTCAGATCCTTGCCCTCCCGCTCACCGATTTCGGTGAGAGCCTGCCAAAGCTCCGGCTCCAGCCGCATGCTGGTCCGCCCACGCTTGGCGACGACGTTACGATTGACAAGCCGACTGTCAGACACGGCAGCCCCCTTCAGTTGAACGAGGGCCATTGGAACAAAAACAGGTTAACAAAGGGTTTACGCGGACGAAAATATTTGCACACCCGGGTATTTTTTATGTGTTAACAAAGGGTTAATTCACCCATCGGAATGCCGTCCCGCGCGACATTCACGGCCGCATCTTCACCACGACCTTGATCGCGTCCTCGATCCGTTCCCGAGCGTATTTCAGCGCCGTCGGCAGTTCGGCCAACGTGAAGCTGTGGGTATGGATCAGCTTGGCGTCGAAACGCTTCTGCGCCATCAGCGCAGCGGCGCGATGGGTGGCGCTGCGGCCCTCCCCCCTTATGCCGAACACGTAGATGTTGTTGCGCACGAGGTGGGCGATATCCACCATCGCCGGCTCATGCGGAAATGCCGCGAGGCAGATGCGCCCGCCGCGCCCAACCATCCGCCCAGCCTCGTTCAGGGCATTCGGCGCACCCGAACATTCCAGAACGTATTCCACCCCCTTGCCGCCGGTGAGGCGCTTGACCGCGTCGACCGGATTCTCGCTGTTCACGTTGATCGTGTGATCGGCACCGAGTTGCCGGCCGATATCCAGCCGCCGGTCCCGCGTGCCCGTGAGAATGACCGGATCGGCGCCCAGTGCTTTGGCGACGGCAACACCAAGCAGCCCGATCGGCCCGGGACCGGTGACCACCACGCCCTGCCCCGCGACGATTCCGCCTAATACGTCGAGCCCGTACATCGCCGTCCCGGCGGTGACGATCAGCGTCGCTTCCTCATCCGGCATTTCGTCGGGGATGTGGACCATCGTGTTGACGTTGTTGATCGCGTATTCGGCGAAACCGCCATCGGTGGTGAACCCGTTGGCACGATGGCCTTTGCTGGCGAAACCGTAGTTGAGGCAGGAGGTGTACATCCCCTCCCGGCAGCGCGGACACCGGCCGCAACCGGCGTGAATCTCCACCGCGATCCGGTCGCCGACAGCGAATTCGTCCACCGTGGGGCCCAGTTTCACCACGGTGCCCATATATTCGTGCCCCGGCGTCCAGTTCCTGTTGAACGGCGAGCCGCCCTCGATAATCGCCGGCATACCGCCGTGGATCACCTCCAGATCCGTCGCGCAGATCGCCACCGCATCGATCCGCACCAGCACTTCGGCGCGGCCCGGTTCGGGCACCGGCTTGTCGACGAAATGCAGCTCCTCCGGCCCGCCCAGAACCCATGCTTTCATGGTGCTGGGAATGACGAAGTCGTTGCCACGGTCGGGCGAGGTCGTTTGCGACATTCTTCGATGCTCCGTTGGACGCTCGGAAACTCTGCCGATACCATGAAACACCGATGACAGGGAGCACCGCGATGCCCGCGGCTTTAATCCTTTCCAGCGATCCGGAACCGGAAGCCCGTGCCATCATCGGCGACGGACTGAATGCCTATAACGATGCCATCGTCGGATACGCCGATCGCATGCCGCTGACCGTCAAGGTCGTCGATCCCGCGACCGGCGCGGTGATCGGGGGAATAAGCGGCGGCACCTCCCTTGGTCTGCTGTTCGTCGATCTGGTCTTTCTGCCGGACTCGCTGCGTGGCCAGGACGTCGGCTCCCGCATGATGGGGATGGCCGAGGACGAAGCGCGTCGCCGTGGCTGCCGGGCGGGGATGCTCTACACCATCAGCTTCCAGGCGCCCGGCTTCTACCAAAAACTTGGCTGGACCGTGTTCGGCGAAATCCCGTGCGACCCAGAGGGCACCAGCAGGTTCTTCCTGACCAAGACCTTCCGCGATTGACTCCCGCCGTTCGATGCGATCATCCTGATGCAACAAATGGTAACTGGGGCCTACGTCATGGATTCCGCATTCACCCGAGCCTGCCTCGGGTTCTCGGCTGGTGCGATCGCGGCTTTGCTGTTTCATCAGGGCCTGGCCGAGATATTCGATCTCACCGGGATCGGAAGAATGGCGGCCTTCCGCCTGCAGCCCGTTTGGCCGTTCGGCCTGCCCGGGGTCGTAAACCTGTCGTTCTGGAGCGCGCTCTACGGCGTGGCATTCGCATTGGCTTTGCCGCATCTCCGCCGTCCGATCTGGCAGGTCGGGATCGGTCTCGGCCTGATCGCGGGTGTGGTCACCTTGTTTGTGACGCTGCCGCTCAACGGAATTCCCCTCGCGCATGGCTGGCACACCTGGCCCATCGCCCGCACGATCATCCTGAACCTCTGCTGGGGCCTCGGCACCGGTATGCTTCTGCCCATGCTGCAGCCCCGCCCCCTGCTCCGCTCAGTCAGCGCATAAACATGGCATTCGACCGTGATCGGTTCATCGCCGACTGCGAGGCCGCGGTCTCGTCCGGCGGCGGACAGCGCGCGATCCGAGCCTTGCTCGAAGAAGCAGTCGGCGACCCCGCCGCCATTGTGGGCGCGTTGGGGGAGCCGAAGCGGGCCGGTATCGGCATCCTCCACCGGTCCCGGAACGTCACCATCCTCAATCTGGTGTGGGGTCCGCATATGACCGCCATGCCGCATAATCACCACATGTGGGCAACGATCGGCATGTACGGCGGGCGGGAGGACAATATCTTCTGGCGGGAACTCCCACCCGACGCCAAATGGCCGATCGAGGCCGCCGGCGCCTCCTCCTACATGCAAGGCGATGTCGGCACGCTCGGCCCCAACATCATCCACTCCGTGACCAATCCGCTGGGCAAACTCACCGCCGCTCTACATGTCTATGGCGGCGACTTCCTGAAACAGGCCCGCGAACAGTGGGACGAGGAAACTCTCGTCCGCCGCCCGTTCGACACCGACATCGCACGCCGCGCCTTCGAGGATTCCAACCGCGACCTCGACCGCGCCTGACCCCGAACCAACCCCGCGATCGGCCCTCCACGCTTGGATTCGCGCGTGCCACCGCCTGGCTGGCACCGCCGATCACCACAGCGCGGACAGACTTGTCGCACCGGATGCCCACGAAATCGTTTGGTCGCGTGATTCAAACCGAGGGTGATTCCACTTTCTGTCACCACGCGCCATGTCATCCCAACCGCCCCAATCATTGACGCATCGGCCTTCCACCCGCGTCCTGCCGGCGAATGCCGGTATCCACGATTTTCGCTGCGCGGAGCTTGAAAAATCGTCGATACCCCAAGTTCACAGACGAAGTGCAACACCAAACTGCTAAGGTGTTGCAATGGCCCAACCATACGGTTTCATCGTAACCGACAATCCTCTCCGCGCATCTCGTGTCGAAATCAGGCAGTGCGGCACAATGCGTGCCCATTTTCAGCAGCCGCGCCGCCAACCCCGCCGATGTCGCTCGCGCCCCAACCGCTCGGTCAGTGTCTCTCCAGTAAGGGAAGCGACTTCCCTGACCAGCCAATCGGTCTCCTCATCCTTCAGGCTCAACGCCATGCCACGCCCCGCGGCAACCAGCTTGAGGCCGCGGGCGCTGCCGTTTAAACATATGGGACCGAGGCCTACCCCTTCCACTTCGCCGGCCGCAGCGGCGGATGCGCCCGGATCACCTCTTCGTTCACCTCCGCCCCCCATCCGATCCCCGTCGGCACCAGCAGTTCCCCGTTCTCGATCACCGGCACCTTGTCCACCAGATCGTCCTTCCAGGGGACATCCTCGATATCGATCTCCATCACCCGGAAATTCGGGATCGCCGCGCAAAGATGGGCGCTCATCAATGATCCGATATGTCCGTTGAAGTTGTGCGGTGCGACGTTGATCTCGTAGGCGTCGGCCATTGCCGCGATCTTGAAGGACTCCAGAATTCCGTTCCACGCGACGTCGATGATCGCCACATCGACCGCCTGCTGCTCGAAATACGGACGGAACTGCCGCCGCCCATAAAGCGATTCGCAGGAAGCGATCCGCGTCCGCGTCGAACGCCGGATCGTCGCCAGAGCCGCGGGGTCGTAGCTGTCGATCTCGGCCCACACCAGATCGAACGGCTCCAGCGCCTGAGCCATCCGGATATAACCCTCGGTCTTGAAATTGAAGTTCAGGTCGACGTGCAGCCCCACGCCCTTGCCGGCGCCCTGCCGGAACGCGGTCATTTCCGCCACCACCGCTTCCACCAACGCGGCGTCGCAGTTCAGTTCCGGCCAGCCCGACCCGTTGAAGCCGGGCATATGGATATACGGCTTCTCCGCATCGAACCGCATCATGTTGGTCTTCAACCCCTTGAAGCCGCGCGCCGCGACCTCCGCCCCGGCTTTTTCCACATCGGAAAGCGAGCGGATCGGGTCCCACCCGGTCCAGGCCTTGATCCGGTCCGCGAAACTCACCCGCCACGTCCCGCAATGCGACCAATACAACTGCAAGCGGTCCCGAATGGGCCCGCCCAACATCTCGCACACCGGAATGCCCAGGGCCTTCGCCTTGATGTCGACCAACGCGTTCTCGATCGCCGCGATCGCCTGCTGGTTCATCCCGCCCGGCGCCTGCCGGGTCACGCCATGCAGAAACGCGATATGCTTCTCGATCGGCCGAGGGTCCAAACCGATCAGCCGCTCCCCCAGCCGACCGATGACGGTGCCCAGACCTTCCGACCCGAAATTCTCCATGAACTCCGACCAACCAACGATGCCCTCATCGGTGGTGATTTTCAGGAACGAGAAATCCCGCCAACCCGCGTTGCAATGCAAATCCTCGATCTTCACGATGCGCATGACGTCTCTCCCGTTCGCGTTGCCGCGATGCTAGATCGCCGACACGACCTCCGAAAGGGCGCCCATGCTGTCGATTCCCCGCCGCTCGACCTTCGCGCTGCCGCTCCTGGCCGCGCTGCCCGCCCGTGCCGAAACACCCATGGCGGCCAAGCCTTTGTCCCGAGACATCGCCTGGTGGCAGAAGCGGCATCACGACAAGCTGGAGGAACTGGCGCAGAAAAAGCCGTCCCTGATTTTCCTCGGCGATTCCATCACCCAGGACTGGGAAGTGGATAAGGACGACAAACCCTTCCTGCAATTCGCCCCCGGCTGGAAGCGTTTCTACGGCGACCGCAACGCCGTGAACCTGGGCTTCAACGGCGATGCCACGTGCCATCTGCTCTGGCGCATCGAAAACGGGGAGGTGTCCGGCTACACCGCCAAAGCCGCCGTCGTCCTGATCGGCGCCAACAACCTCGGCCGCCTGCATTGGAGCGCCGCCGATACCATCGCCGGAATCGCCACCTGCCTCACCGCGCTCCGCACCCGCCAGCCCACCGCCAAAATCCTGCTGCTCGGCGTACTCCCCAGCATACGCAGCGATTGGGCGACCGAGACGACGCTGGCGATCAACCGCGGCCTCGCCGCCCGTTACCGCGACCCCGCCATCGCGACCTACATGGATGTCGGGCATATCTTCATGAAGAACGGCAAGGTGGACCCCGACATGTTCATCGATCCGCAACTGACGCCGCCGCGGAAGCCGTTGCACCCCACACCGCAAGCGCAGAACCTCATCTCCGCCGCCATCGAACCCACCCTCGTGCGGATGCTCGGCGACCGCACCCATTCATAGGAGAACGACATGCCCAAGGGATATTGGATCGCCCGCGTCGATGTGACGAACCCCGAGGGGTACCAGGGCTACGTCGCCACCAACGGCGCGGCGTTCAAGAAATACGGCGCCCGCTTCCTGGTGCGCGGCGGCACGTTCGAGGCACCGGAAGGCAGCCCCCGCGCCCGCAACGTCGTGCTGGAATTCGCCGACTACGCCACGGCCGTTGCCTGCTACCATTCCCCCGAATACGCTGCCGCGAAAGCGCACCGGGTCGGCGCCGCCGACGCCGACCTGCTGATCATTGAGGGCTATGATGGCGCCCAGCCTTGACCGATTGGCCATCGGGTAACAGCCGCCGGATATGCCCCCGGCCGGAACGCTGACCAACGACCTGTATCGCCGGTTCGGGTTGGCCGATCCGGCGGTTGCACCGACACACCGCACCGGAGTGGACGCCGCATGAAGATCGCCATCCTGGACGACTATTTCGATACGGTGCGTACCCTGCCGTGCTTCGGGATGCTCGCCGGCCATGACGTCACGATCTTTAACGATCATGTTCAGGACACCGATGCCCTGGCCGAGCGCCTGCGCGATACCGAAGTCCTGGTGCTGATCCGCGAACGGACGAAGATACGCACGCCGCTGCTCGAACGTCTGCCGAAACTGAAACTGATCAGCCAGCGCAGCGTCTACCCCCATATCGATGTCGAGACCTGCACCCGCCTGGGCATCGTCGTGTCCTCCAGCCAGCACGCCGATACGCCGTCCTATGCGGCATCGGAGTTGACCTGGTCGCTGCTGCTCGCTGCCACGCGGCAGATCCCCCAGCAGGTCGCGTCGATGAAGGCCGGCCACTGGCAGATGGGCGTGGGCACGACGCTGCGGCACAAAACCCTGGGCGTGCACGGCTACGGGCGCATCGCCAAAGTCGTCGCCGGCTTCGCCGCGCCCTTCGGCATGAACGTGCTGGTCTGGGCGCGGCCCGATGGCCTGGAACGCGCTCGGGCTGACGGTCACGCTGTCGCCGCGAGCAAGGAGGAGTTGTACGAACGGTCGGACGTCGTTACGTTGCACATGCGCCTGGTGGACGCCACGCGTGGCATTGTGACTGCTTCCGACCTCGGCCGGATGAAACCGTCGTCGTTGCTGGTCAACACCAGCCGCGCCGGCCTCATCGTGCCTGGCGCACTGTTGGAAGCGTTGCGGGCTGGACGGCCCGGCGGCGCCGCGCTGGATGTGTTCGAGGAAGAACCTCTGACCGACGTTTCTCACCCGTTGCTGAACATGCCGAATGTCGTCTGCACCCCGCATATCGGCTACGTCGCGACGGACGAGTACGAGGTTCAGTTCACCGACATCTTCGGCCAGATCGTGTCTTATACCGACGGCACGCCGACGAACGTGGTCAATCCTGGGGTGCTGGCAAACAGGCGTTGATTTGTCGCACTTAGCAACCGGGTAAGCGGTGCGTTATCGCCCCTACTTCACCACGATCTCCCCAACCATTCCTGCCCAGTCGTGATCCGCGCAGGTCAGTCCGAACACCCCCGCCCGATTCGCAACGAAATCCACATCCGCGCTGCCGCCCGCCGGCACTGAAATCTCCTGCCCCCCGTTTACCAGCATCCGAGGCTCCCGCAGCGTCGCCGTCGCGAAAAACGCGGCGGCCGTGAACTCATGCAATTCCTTGCCGGGGTTGATCAGATGCAACCGATAAACCGTGCCTCGCTGAAGCGTCAGGTGGTCCGGCACGAACCGATACTCGGTCATCGTCACATCGACCTGCTTCGCCGCTGCCCAGTCCGGCGCCGGCGCCGCGCCACACAGCACCAAGACGGCCAACCCGAGTCTCACAAGCCCCGCCACCGCCTCACCCCACCCGCATCGTCCGACAACGCCAGTTCGCCACGGCCGCGCATATAGTTGACATGCGCCAGCACCTCCCCGAACGCGAACCCCGTCTGATGCGCATCAAGCACCCGGTCGAACAGACACGGCACCAGTTCGGCGACCGACAGCGGCTTATCCCGGCAGGCCGCCAGAATCGCCCCGCAACGCTGTTCATGATGTGCCAAAAGTTCGTCCACCCGCGCATGCAGGCCGTAGAACGGCAGCCCATGCCCAGGCAGGACCAGCACATCGTCCCCGATCGACGCCCGCAACTGCCGCAACGACGCCAGATAGGCGGCCAGCGGATCCTCCTCCGGCTCCACCGGATGGACGCCCACATTCGGCGAAATACCCGCAATCACCTGATCGGCGGAAAAGAACAGCCGGTCGGCGGCACGGTGCAGCATCGCCTGCTCCAGCGCATGCCCGCCCGCGGTATGCACCTCAAACGCCCGCCCCCCGACCGCCAACCCATCCCCATCCCGCAACCGCGCATAGCTCGGCGGCACGCCGGTGGTCAGGGAGAGGTAGTGGTGGCCACGCCCCAAAATGGCGGCGGTGTGTTCGGCGGAAAGGCCGTGGGTGCGGTAGAAGGTCCGATGCACCTCCCCGCTCATGTCGCCCGTGCCCAGCCGAGCAGTCACGCTGAACAGATACTCGGTGCGTGGCATGCTCAGCGCCAGGCCGAACCGTTCATGCAGCCAGTTCGCCAACCCCACATGATCGGGGTGGAAATGCGTCACCACCATCCGGCTTAGCCGCATCCCCTTCAGCGGACCGTTCAGCACCGCTTCCCAGCCCGCCCGGCAATCGTCGGTGTCGAGGCCGGTATCCAGCACCATCCACCCGCCATCGTCCTCGATCAGATAGATGTTGATGTGATTGAGCTGGAACGGCAGCTTCAGCCGGATCCAGCGAACCCCGGGGGCGACCTCGGTCGCCTCGCCAAAGCCAGGGTAGGTTGCGAACGGGTAGGTCAATTCGTGCTGCATCGCGGCACGATACCGGGAAAACCTATCGCGTCACATGCGCCGCGATCGCAACCCAGCGTCCATCCCGCCTCGCCCAGACGTCGGTATAGCGGCCGCGCCGGAGATGCCCCTCGGCGTTGCGGTAGCGCGTGCGGGCATGAACGATCGCGAAATCCCCGAGGACGCGGATTTTCACGTCCTCGGCCGCCAATTCGCTGATGGTCAGCGGCTTTTCCACCTGTTTCAGGAACGCCCGCTTGGCGACGATCGAACCGTCGGGGTTGGAGCAGACGAAGTCCTCCCCCAGTTGATCGTCGAACCAGCCGGCATCGTTGTGCCGGATGGCGTCGATGTAGGTGGCGTTGAGCTCCATCAGGCGTTCGAAATCGGTCTGGTTGCCCTGCATGATCGGCCGCTTTCCAGGTCAAATCAGTCCGCATCTTGTGCCGGAGCACGGTCCGTTCAATGGTACCGGCCACAGAATCGGCAGGAAATTGGCCATGCAAATGTTCGACTACATCGTCACCGGCGCCGGCTCGGCCGGCTGCGTGCTGGCGGCGCGGCTTTCGGAAAGCGGCAAATACAAAGTGCTGCTGCTTGAAGCCGGCGGGGAGGACAAAAGCTTCTGGATCCACACCCCCATGGGCTACGCCAAGACCTTCGTCGACGGAAGGGTGAACTGGAAGTTCGAGAGCGAGCCGGAACCCGAACTGAACGGGCGCACGATGTATCAGCCGCGCGGCAAGGTCCTGGGCGGCACCAGCTCGATCAACGGCATGATCTACATGCGCGGCACAGGCGCCGACTACGACCACTGGCGCCAGTTGGGCAACGAAGGCTGGGACTACGATTCCGTCCTGCCCTATTTCCGCAAGGCCGAGGACAACGAGAACGGCGCCAATGAATTCCACGGTGCCGGCGGCCCGCTGCGCGTATCGAACCAGCCCTACAAATGGGAAATCGGCGAACTGCTGATCGAGGCCTGCAAACAGGCCGGCATCCCGTTCAACCCCGACTTCAACGGCGCCACGCAGGAAGGATGCGGCTACTACCAGACCACAACCCGGGACAAGAAGCGCTGGAGCACCGCCGCCGCCTATCTGAACCCGGCCAAACAGCGCCCCAATCTGACCGTGAAGACCCGAGCGCACGCCACCCGCATCTTGTTCGAGGGAAAGCGCGCCGTCGGGGTCGAATTCCTGACACCCCGAGGCCTGGAAACAGCGCGCGCCGGGCGGGAGGTCATCGTCTCCGGCGGCGCGTTCGGCTCGCCGCAATTGCTGCAACTGTCGGGGGTCGGCCCTGCCGCCCATTTGCACGACATGGGCATCGACGTGGTGCACGACCTGCAAGGCGTCGGGTCGAATTTGCAGGACCATTTCAACACCTATTGCACCTACAAAATATCGCGCAACCTGTCGCTGAATTCCCTCCAATACAGCTTCGTCGACCGTATGGTCGCCGGCGCCCGTTACGTGTTTCTGAAGAACGGCCCGATGACCGGCAACGGGATGTATGTCGGCGCGCTGATCCGCAGCGACAAGCGCCTCGAACGCCCGGACATCCAATTGAACATCTCCTGCTGGAGCACCATCGACCGCACCAAGGACGGGATCGTCTCGCATCCGTTCCCGGGCATTTCGATCAGCCCCGTGCATCTCCGCCCGGACGGCCGAGGCAGCGTGCGTCTGCACAACAACGACCCGCTGGCGCCCCCCAAAATCCAGTTCAACTTCCTGAAGTCGGACTATGATTTCCAGGCCCTGATCGCCGGCATGCGCGCCGCCCGCAGCATCGTGCGCCAGCACGCCCTACAGAAGCTGATCGTGGAGGAAACCGCCCCGGGAGTAAAAGTGCGGACCGAAGAGGAAATGATCGAGGATATCCGCGCCCGCGGCGTATCCAACCTCCACCCGGTCGGCAGTTGCGGCATGGGCCAAGGCCCGATGGCCGTGGTCGATCCCCGGCTGCGTGTGCACGGCCTCGGCGGCCTGCGGGTGGTGGATGCTTCGGTGATGCCCTCGATCATCGCGGGCAACACGAACGCGCCGACCATCATGATCGCGGAAAAGGCGTCAGACATGATCAAGCAGGATGCCGGCTGAGGCTTTACCGGACGGGGAGGACAACGTCCTATTTGTCTAACCAGACATCCTCCCAGCGCCATCCATTATAAATACTGTTCACCATGATCGACATGTTCTTCACATAAGGATGCCAGCACGCGGCCGCGACATCGTGATAGATGATCGGCCGCACCACATCGTCCGCCAGTTTCCGTTCGATATCCCAAACCATCGCCCGGCGTTTCGCGACGTCGGTCTCCATCGACTGCGTTTCGAAATCCTTCTCCAGTTCCCGATTGCAGTACCCGGTGTAGTTGCGCAGCGACCCGCAGGCGTAATTCTCGTAGAAATTCTGATCGGGGTCGTCCAACGAACTCCCCGTCAAGTTCAGACCGATCGAGAACTGCTTCTTGAACACCCGCGCATAGTACTGCGGCGTATCGACGACATCGAGTTCCGCATTGATGAAGATCGACTTCAGCTGATCGTTCAGGATCAGCGCCGGATCGCGGAAATTATTGATATCCCGCGTGAAAATACGGGTTTGCAGCGGATTGTCCGGGCCATAGCCCAGCCGCCGCATGATCGCACGCGCCTCCTCCCGGTTACGTGCGATATCGGGGCCGTACCCGGTCATGCTCGCCTGAACGTCCGGCGGCATGCCCCACACGCCATCGGGCGGCGGCAGCATCGCCCCGGCGATGCCGGCCTGGCCCTCGTTCAAAATATCGTTGAAGGATTTACGATCCAGCGCCAACGCCAGGGCCTTGCGAATGTCCGGGTTGTCGAACGGCGGTACGTCGCGGTTGATGATCAGGTTTGTGCTGACATTCGTGCGGCGCATCACGCATTGCGTGTCCGGCGCCTGCGACATGATGTCTTTCATTAACGAAACCGTCACGTCCGTCGGATACGTCATATCGTACTTCCCCGCGACGAACCCCAACGTCCGCGTCGCCCGGTTCGGAACGATCTGCCAGGTAATGCCGTCCAGGTAAGGCAGCCCAGGCTTCCAGTAATCCGGGTTGCGCTCCATCCGAGCGATCTCGTTCAGCCGGTATTCGACGAAGCGGAACGGGCCGGTGCCGATCGGATGCGTCCGCATCGCCGCCGATGACACGTGACACGGATAGACCGGCGACCACCCCGATGCCAGCAGCGCGAGGAACGACGGCTGCCGCCGCTTGAGATGAAACGTGACCTCGCGGGCCCCGTTGACCGTGATCGCCTTCAGATTGCTGAACCACGCCTGCCGCGGGCTTTTGCGGATTTTCCCCGGCTCCAACCCCGACACCATATCCCAGGTGCACTTCACATCGTCGGCGCTGAACGGATGGCCATCATGCCATTTCACCCCGTCCCGCAAGGTGAAGGTCAGATCGGTCCCATCCGCGCTCCACGCCCATTTCGTCGCGAGTTCGGGGACAATGGTGTCGAGCGTGTTACGCGGCACGTGCTGGTCGAACATCACGAGATTGTTGAACAGCGGCATGAAGGGGATGACCACCGACGCTGTCCCCTCCTCCTGGATCGACGGACTGGGTGGGGTGTCGATATGCGGCAGGGTCAGGATTCCGCCGTGTTTCTGCGCCAAAGCGGGCCCCGCGGCGAGCAACGCCATCGCCATGACCGCAAGCCGGATCGACTTGTGCATGTCCACTTCCTCCCTCAACGCCGGGTATTCCCGGTCGTTCATGGAAGCGTGCTGGGTTCCGGGTCCGGATGCAAGCGTCAATGCCCCCTCGGGCGTCAATGCCCCCTCGGGCGTCAATGCCCCTGGCCTTTGCGTCATGGCGCCTTTGCGTTGAGATGCGATGTCGATCGCGGCACCGCATTGCAACGCAAAGGCACCAAAGCCTCGAACCTCCGAAAACCTGCTATTCATCCTCCGCCGATTGACCGCGGCATTCACCGAAGTGGCGCCCATGCAACCCAAAGCCCTCCTGATCGCCGGCCCCACCGCCAGCGGCAAATCCGCCCTGGCAATCGCGATCGCCGCCCGCTTCGGCGGCGTCGTGATCAACGTCGATTCCATGCAGGTCTACGCCGAACTCCGCATTCTCACCGCCCGCCCCACGGCCGAGGAAGAAGCTCGGATACCCCATTGCCTCTACGGCATCCGCGCGGCCAAAGACCCCGGCAGCGTCGCCTGGTGGCGGGCGGAAGCGCTGAAGGCCATGGACGAGGCTCGATCGCAGAAAATGATCCCGATCCTCGCCGGCGGGTCCGGCATGTATTTCGCCGCCCTTACCCAAGGCATCGCCGAAATCCCCGATCCCGGCCCTGAAGCCCGCACCGAGGCCCGTAGCCTGCTGGACCGCCTGGGCCCCGAGGAACTTCACGCCGGCCTGGTCAAGGTCGACCCCGCCACCGCCGCCCGCCTCAGCCCGCGCGACTCCCAGCGGATCGCCCGAGCGTGGGAGGTCTGGCGGGGCACCGGCCTGGGCCTGGCCGCGTGGCAGAACCGCCGGGGCGACCCCGCCCCTTGGGACTTCGCCGGCATTCTCCTCGACCCGCCCCGCGACACCCTGCGCGCCGCCATCGCCACCCGCTTCCAGACCATGGTCGAACAGGGCGCGATCGAGGAAGTCAAAGCCCTGCTCGAACAGGATCTCGACCCCGCACTGCCCGCGATGCGTGCCCATGGGGTGCCGGAGATCGCCGCCTACCTCCGCGGCGAGACCAGCCTGGAACACGCCGCGCGCCGCACCGAACTGATCACCGGCCAGTACACGAAGCGTCAGGCGACGTGGTTCCGCCACCACCGCTTGGCTGACCCGTCGCTCACGCATACGATCAATGCGCGTTTTTCTTCCAAAACGCAATTTTCGGAAAGTTTGAGCGCAAAAATCTTGGCGTTTCTGCAAAACGCCTCTTGACGCGCCGCAGCAACCGGCCTACCCAGCCCGCCCACACCCAAAACGGAACCATCAGCATGTCGGCCGACACATCCCAGTCCGGAGCGGAAATCCTCCTGCGCGCCCTCAAGGATCAGGGCGTCGAGGTCATTTTCGGCTATCCCGGCGGCGCGGTCCTTCCAATCTACGATGCCATCTTCAACCAGAACAGCATCCGCCACATCCTCGTCCGCCAGGAAGGCGGCGCGGTCCATGCGGCCGAGGGCTACGCCCGCTCCACCGGCAAGGTCGGCGTCGTGCTCGTCACCTCGGGCCCAGGTGCGACCAACGCCGTCACCGGCCTGTGCGATGCGTTGATGGACAGCATCCCGATCATTTGCCTCACCGGTCAGGTGCCGACGCATCTGATCGGCAACGACGCGTTCCAGGAAGCCGACACCACCGGCATCACCCGCCCCGCGACCAAGCACAACTATCTGGTCAAGCGCCCCGAAGACCTCGCTCGGGTGGTGCATGAGGCCTTCTACGTCGCCAAATCCGGCCGCCCCGGCCCGGTCGTGATCGAC
>CAIRCM010000218.1 GCA_903877125.1 uncultured Acetobacteraceae bacterium
GGTCAAGTTGACCCTATCGTACTCTATAAATCTTTGTTTGATCGCGTGATTCACGCCGCCGTGTGGTTCCACCTTTGGCGATCACGCTCTATGCGTCGATTCGCGCCGTTGCCGACCCGGAAACGACTTCCTTGCCGTCCTGGTTCACCGTGGACAGTTTCAGATCCACCAGCTTTTGCCCGCCTTCCTCACGGATCGCCTCGACCGTCGCAGTGGAGGTCAACGTGTCGCCCGGCCACACCTGGTTGGTGAACCGCACGCCGAACTTCGTTAACCGACCATCGCCGACATAGTTGGTCAGCATCTTGCTGGTCAGCCCCATCGTCAGCATGCCATGTGCGAAAACGCTCGGATAACCGGCGACCTTGGTGGTGTACACCTCATCGGTGTGCAGCGGGTTATAGTCACCGGAAACCCCGGCGTACTGCACGATCTGGGTGCGGGACAGGTTTTCCACCACACACTCGCTATGGGTATCCCCGACCTTCAGGGTGGATGCTTTCAGTGCCATCTCGAAATTCCTCCTCAGCCCTGGTCCACGGGACGTTCGGTGGTGACGCCCACACCGCGTGCGATCATCACCAGCTCACCGGTCTGGTCGCGGTATTCCACGATCCGCTCCCGGAATGTCAGCTTGCCCGCGCGCTTGCTTTCACGCTCCCAGGTCTTGCCCGGCATGGTTTCCGCAGTCAGCACGTCGCCCGGCCGCAGCGGGCGGATATACTCGTAATGCTGCTCGGCATGCAGCCCGCCGCTGGAGGCCGGCTTGCCATCGACGCCGGAGGGGGTCTTGCCCGAACCGAACCACTTCTGGCCGGGCTTCGGCCGCAGGTGATACTCGGGGTCGAACTGGGCGACCGCCTGGGCGAAGCTGGGAGGGGCGATGATCCCGCCGACCTCGGTATTCTTAGCTGCCTCCGCGTCGTGGTAGACGGGGTTGGTGTCGCCGATAGCGCGCGCGAACATCATGATATGAGTCGCTTCGACGGGGAATGTGATTTTGGCCAACGGTTTCCTCCGGTTCGTGTTGCCGGGACAGGTTAGCAGGCTCGCCGCAAAGGGGAACAGGGCATGAGGCGGCCGGTCCGCCGCGCCGGCGTCTCTCGGCGCGCGGCCTTGGAAGCGGCAGCGATTCCCACCTGGTCCGGCCCGCGCGCGATGGCCGACAGGGCCGAGTCGCTACGCTTCCTCCAGGCGCCCGGCCACCTCCCGCGCGGCCGCCGGGTCTATGCGATCGGTGACGTGCATGGGCACCCGGACAAGCTCCGCCAGTTACACGCCGCCATCGCCGCCGATCTCGCGGCACGGCCGACCCAATTCGCGACCCTGGTTCATCTTGGCGACTACATCGATCTGGGGCCTGACAGCGCGGGGGTCCTGGCGCTGCTTGCCGACGGCCCCCATCCCGCGGGCGTGCGGGTGGTCAACCTGATGGGCGATCACGAACGTATGCTGCTTGACGCACTGAATGGTGACCGAGCCGCCGCGACCGATTGGCTCTGGGCCGGCGGGCGGGAGGCCTTACCGAGTTGGGGCCTGTCGCCTGACCTGCCGCGCGAGGCTTGGGAAACCGCGCTGCCCGCCTCTCACGTGGCGTTCCTCCGAAGCCTGGCGTTGACCCACCAGGACGGGGATTACCTGTTCGTGCACGCCGGCATCCGCCCCGGCGTGGGGTTGGCCGATCAGGTCAAGGACGATCTGGTTACCATGCGCCAGCCGTTTCTTTGGTCGGAGGACGATTTTGGCGTCATCGTCGTGCACGGCCACTCCTCCGCCCCCAGCGTCACCATCGCGAAGAACCGGATCGCCCTGGATACCGGTGCGGGCCTGGGGGAGAAGCTCACCTGTGCGGTGCTGGAGGACGACGTGATCGGGCTGATTGCGGTTTGACTGACTGCACGGGTCGGGGAAAATAGGGTTTCTCGCGAAGGGCGCAATGAAAGACCAAGCCGCGATGGGCGCGAAGCGCCGGAGAAATATTGATGCTCGACCGACCAACGCGGATGCGTCGCATTCCGGCACGGGACACAAGACCTAGCGCCGGTCGCGGCTTGGTCTTTCATTGCGATCATCACAAGACGTTTTTTTTACGATATCGCACCTGGGTATCGGGCGTCACGGAGCGATAGAATTGATGAACCGCTTAATCCCATGCTTCAACAACACGCTGTTGAAGTTGAGCAGAAGCGCGACCCGCCGACCGCTGAGACGAAGATAGGTCAATATCTGAGCTTCATGGACGCGCAAAATTTGCTCGACCGATTTGATTTCCACGACCAGATCGTCGCCAACCAGCATATCCACTCGGTAGGCGATTTCGGCAGTGATGCCCATGTGAGAAGCAGCGAGCGGCGTTTGCCGCGTAAACGGAATGCCTGCCTTGGTCAGTTCGATTGCCAGGAATTCCTCGCAGGCCGATTCCAAAAGACCTGGACCAAAGGTACGGTGGACGTTCATGGCATGGCCGATAACGCGGCGGCTGTAGGTGTCCTCGATCATGCGGTCGCTGCCTCCCTTCGGTAGACCCGGGAAAGCTTTTACCGGGAAAGAGTTAACGAACGGTTAATCCTGCTCCTTATACTCCGGCACGGTGAACCACACCCACACCAGGTTCAGCCCCATCAGGATCGCCGTGACCGCGAACACCCAGCGGATGCCAAACCCGGCCGCCAGCACGCCGCCGGTCAACGGTCCGAGCGAATTGCCCATGAATGTCGCGGAGGCCGTCAGGCCGTAGACGGTGCCTCGGTTCTCCCGCGATACGCTCCGCCCGATCAGCGCATTCGCCGTCGGCAGGATACCGCCGATGAACAGCCCGACCGCGAACCGCTCCGCCACGAACGCCCAGTAACTATGAACGAAAATCTGCGGCAGGCTGGTCAGGAAGGAGCCAAGCAGACAAATCAGCAGCACCTTCCGGTAGCCGATGACGTCGCTGCGGCTTCCCAGGAACGGCGACGATATCAGGTTCGCCAGCCCAGTGATCGAGAAGGCAATCCCCGCCAGCGTGGCGATCTGCGGCGGTGAGCCGATCAGCTCCTGCACGAAAACCGTCACGACGGGCTGCACCGTCCGCACCCCGAACTGTGCCATCAACAGCACGAAAAACAGCGACATCAGCGCGCCCGAGCCGGTCAACAGAGCGAAGGTGCCCCTCATCGATTTTGACCGGGCGGAGGCTTTTGGTGGCGTGAACTCCTCATGGACGAACACCACGACCATTGCCAAAGTCAGGAACGTCACACCCGCGGTCCAGAAAAACGGCGCGCGATAGCTGCCTGTCAGATCCGCCAGCGCACCGCCCAGCACCGGACCGACGAGCGATCCGACCATCTGACCGGTGCTCAACCACCCCAAGGCGTAGCCGATGCGCCGTTCCGGCACCTGGCTCGCCACCAGCGCAATCGCCGAGGTCGAGAACCCCGCGAACAGACCCATTGCCGCTCGGGCGCCGAAAAACGACCAGACACCGCCCGCCAGACCCATCAACCCGGTGAACAGCGCGATGAAAAAGCTTGACCGGACCAGCGACAGTTTGCGTCCGTGCTTGTCGGCGATCCGGCCCCATAAGGGCGATGCGAAAGCGGCGACGAAGGACGTCGACCCGGTGATCAGGCCCGACCAAAGGTCGATCCCTTCCATGCTGGTTACGCCCAGCTCCGGCAGCATCAGCGGAATGATCGGCGACAGGAAACTCATCGCGCCCGTCATGATGAACTGGATGCCCACCATCGCCCACAGGGTGCGCTGCCAATTCTGCGCCGCGGGCGGAAGCCGGATTTCGGCGGATTGTTCGGGTGCGTCCGTCATTGACCGCCATTTGACAGCGGGGGGGCGAATGACACAATGGCCCCGACCACGACAACCCGCTTGGGAGAACACGCATGAGCGCGACGCTTGAAGCCCCTCGGCCGGCTCACGGCATTCCGGCGTCCGGCCCCAGTGCGGATCAGACCGCATCGCTGGCGGATTTCGGCGGCATCGAGATCACCGATATCGACCTGTCGCAGCCGCTGACCGAACCCCAACGCGACCGGGTGATGCGGCTGTTCCGTGCCCATCCGGTGCTCGTGTTCCGCAACCAGTCCCTGACCAAAGACCAGCAATACGAATTCACCCTGAATTTCGGGGAAATCGAGGGTGCACACGTCAACCGGCTGATCGATTCGAAGAACTACGCGCCGGTGCACACCGTTTCGAACCTGGACGCGGACGGAAACCCGTCGGAAATCCTCCGCGAACGCGGCAACTACTACTGGCACAGCGACAAATCGTACCACGCTGTCCCGTCGCTGCTGACGATGCTGCATGCGGTCGAACTGCCGCCGAAGGGCGGGGAAACGCAGTTCGCCAACACCGCCAAGGCCTACGCCGCTCTGCCCGAGGAAACCAGGCGCGAAATCGACGGTCTGCGCGCCATCCATAGCTGGGAAGCCAGCCGCATCCAGTGCGGTGGCCGGCCCGCGACCCCCGAGCAGATCGCCGAACGCCCTCCGGTGGATCACCCGCTCGTGCGCATCCATCCCGACACCGGTTTGAAAGCTTTGTACCTCGGCAACCACGCCTCCCACATCGTCGGCTGGCCGATCGCGGAGGGCCAGGCGTTGTTGCGCAAGCTGATCCAGCACGTGCAGCAGCCCGCCTTCGTCTACACCCATCGCTGGCAGCAGGGCGATCTGGTGTTGTGGGACAACCGCTGCTCGGTGCATCGCGCGCTGCCGCATGAGGCGATGGGTGTGCACCGGCGGGTCCTGCACCGAACCGTCGTCAAGGGCTCGGTGCCCTACTGACATGAAGATCGTCATCCCGGACGAATATCAGGACATCGTCCCCCAACTCGCGTGCTACAAGCTGCTGGCGGGCCACGACGTTGACACTTACCGCGAACCGGCGCCGGATTTCGTAGCGCTGGTGGCGCGTCTGTTGCCGGCCGACATCGTCGTCGCCGTCCGGGAACGGGTGGAATTTTCCCGAGCGCTGATCGAGCGTCTGCCGAACCTGAAGATGATCGCGCTGGTTGGCCGCAACGCGACCACCATCGATTATGCCGCCGCGACCGAACACGGCGTGATGGTCTCGACGGGCAAAAGCAATTCCCCTGTCGCGCCCGCCGAACTCACCGTCGCTTTGATGATGGCCGCGCGCCGCAACATCGTGCTGGAAGCCGAACGCATGCGCCGCGGCGAATGGCCGATGACGCTGTCGCATCGTTTGCGGGGCAGCACGCTCGGCATTTTCGGTCTGGGCAACATCGGCTCACTCGTTGCCGAGGCCGGCGCGGGGCTGGGCATGAACATCCTGGTCTGGGGACAGGAAGCTTCGGCCAAACGCGCCGCCGAACGGGGCTACGCCGTCGCTACGAACAAGGAGGCATTCTTCGAACAGTCCGACGTGCTGTCGTTGCATGTCCGTCTGCGCCCCGACACGCGCGGAATCGTTGGCCCCGCCGATCTCGCGCGCATGAAGCCGACGTCGTTGATCGTGAACACCTCCCGCGCGGAACTGATCGCGCCGGGCGCGTTGCTGGCGGCGCTGCGGGCCGGGCGGCCGGGCTATGCGGCGGTGGATGTCTACGAACAGGAGCCGATCACAGGCGGCGACCATCCGTACCTGACAATGCCAAACGTGGTGTGCACCCCGCACCTGGGCTGGGCGGAGTGGGACAATTTCGAGCTCTACTACAGCGAGACGTTCGAACAGATCGCTGCCTATACTGCGGGTCAACCGCTGCGCCTCGCGAACCCCACGGTCAAGCCGCGCGGTTCAATCTAACCCCGTTGACGCCTCCATGAACCCAACCCTATGTTCTTCTCAAGCAGAACGAGGGGCCCGGACGGTCCCCTAATCAGGGAGACCGCCCACAGTGGAAGACGCTGCGCGCCTGTTGCAGCTTGTCGTCAATGGTGCCGCCGCGGGCTGCATCTATGGCCTCATCGCGCTTGGCTTCGTGCTGATCTACAAAGCCACGGAAATGGTGAATTTCGCCCAGGGCGACATCATGATGTTGGGCGGCTTCGTCGCCTACACGATGATCACCCATTTCGGGCTGAATTATTGGCTCGGTGCCCTCCTCGCCATCGCCGTCACCGCGGCCTTCGGCTTCGTGCTGGACGCTCTTATTCTCCGGCGAGTCATAGGACAGCCGCAATTCGCGGTGGTCATGCTGACCCTGGGCCTGGGTTTTATATTCCGGGCGGGCGCGGGCATCGGCTGGGGATACGATTCGGTTGGCTTCAACACGCCCTTCACCAACAAAACCGTCGCGATCGGTCATTTGGTCCTGGGTGAGGACAATCTGTCCATCATCGTTGGCACCGTGCTGCTCTGCGCCGTGCTCTACGTGTTTTTCAGCAAGACCCGGCTGGGCGTGGCGATGCAGGCGTCGTCGCAAAACCAACTCGCCGCCTACTACATGGGAATTCCGGTCCGCACCGTCTTCTCGCTGATCTGGGCGATCAGTGCGGGTGTCGCGGCGGTGGCGGGGATATTGCTCTCGCCGGTCTCGATGATCGATGTGAACATGGGCTTCCTTGGCATCAAGGCCTTCGCGGCGGCGGTGATCGGCGGGTTCGGCAGCATCCCCGGCGCCCTGGTCGGCGGCGTGATCGTCGGGGTTGTGGAACAGCTGGCCGGCTACTATCTGCCCGCTGGCTTCCAGGAGGTCACGTCGAACGTCGTGCTTCTGGCGATGCTGATCCTGCGCCCGCAAGGACTGTTCGCCGAATTGACCGGAAAGCGGGTGTAGACGATGCGCTATCTGTTTCGCACCGATTACCGGCAGGACATCTCAGTCGCCCGGCATGGCGGTGACCTCTTTTGGTACGGCCTGCTGCTGTTCGTCATGTTCGTCATCCCCCTGGTGATGGGCGAGTTCTACGTCGGCGAGCTCGGCGGCGTGTTCATCTTCGCCATCGCCGGCGTCGCGCTGATGCTGCTTGTTGGCTACACCGGTCTGATCAGCCTCGGGCATGCGGCGTTCCTGGGGATCGGGGCCTATGTGAACTCGGTGCTGCTGTCCCGCGGGGTGCCGTTCGCGATCACATTGCCCGCCGCCGGTCTGTTTACCGCGATCTGCGGCGCCGCGATCGGTTTGCCGACTTTGCGCATGAGCGGCCTTTACCTCGCCATCGCCACCTTGGCCTTCGGCAGCATCGTTGGCACCGTCTTCCAAAAATGGGAGTCGGTCACTGGCGGGTTCGACGGGTTCGCGGTCCCGACGCCCTCCATCCTCGGCATCAATCTGGATGGCGCAACCGGCATCTACTATGCCTCGTTTGTGGTGCTGCTGTTTGTGATCTGGGTCGCGGTCAACATTCTGCGCAGCCCCATGGGACGTGCCATGGTCGCGATTCGCGATAGCGAGGTCTCGGCACAAAGCATGGGCATCCATCTCGCGCGCTACAAGGCGATGGCGTTCGCCATCAGCGCCGGCATGACCGGACTCGCCGGCGCCCTCTTTGCCCACTACGTGCGGTTCCTCGCGCCCGACGCCTTCGACGTGCTGCTGTCCGTTCAGTTCGTCACAATCGTGTTCGTGGGGGGTCTGGGGTCGATCCAAGGCGCGATTTTTGGCGCCCTTTTCGTCCGCCTGCTGCCGCAGTTTATCGCCATCGTGCGCGACGACCTGCCCTTCGGCATCGGTCGCCTGCCGGGGCTGGAGCCGTCTTTATTCGGGCTCGTGCTCGTGCTGGTGATTCTGTTCCAGCCGGACGGCATCAACGGACTATGGCAGAAGGCGAAGCACTGGTTCACCGCCTACCCGTTCAAGCGCCAGCAAAGTTCCCGGCGGCAAAAATCTTACGCAAAGTCGGAGCGGCTGCGATGAGCCTTTTCGAAGCACAAGGTATTTCCGTTCGCTTCGGCGGCATCCGCGCCGTCGACGACGTGACGTTCAATGTCGAAAAAGGCGAGGTGTTTTCGATCATCGGCCCGAACGGCGCCGGCAAGACCACGATTTTCAATCTGATCAGCCGGATCTACAATTCCACCGACGGCAAACTGATCTTCGACGGACACGACTTCACCCGCACCCCGTCCTATCAGGTTGCCAGCCTGGGCATCGCACGCACGTTCCAGAACATCGAACTGTTCCCGAATGCGACCCTGCTACAGAATCTGCTGATCGGGCGGCACTGCCATTCCCGCGTCGGCCTGCTGTCGCAGATGGCTTTCCTACCATCGACACGGCGCGCGGAAATCCAGCACCGCGAAAAGGCCGAGGACGTGATCGCCTTCCTCGGCCTGCAACGCTACCGCGATTCCTTGATCGCCAACCTGCCTTACGGCGTCCGCAAAGTCGTCGAACTCGGCCGCGCCCTGTGCATAGAGCCGAAACTGCTCCTGCTGGATGAACCGTCGTCCGGCCTGAACGTCGAAGAAACCGAAGGCATGGGCTTCTGGATCGAGGACATCAAGAAGGACCTCGGCATCACCGTCATCATGGTCGAACACGACATGGCGCTGGTTAATCAGGTGTCCGACCGGGTGATGGCACTGAACTACGGCAAGGTGCTGGCGATGGGTTCCCCGCGGGAGGTGCAAACCCACCCCGAAGTGGTGAAGGCCTATCTCGGTGGCGAGTTGGAGGACGTGGCGTGACCGAACCGCTGCTGCGCGTCAATGCGATCGAAACCTTCTACGGCCCGATCCAGGCCATCCGCGGCGTTTCCCTCGCGGTCAACGCCGGCCAGATGGTCACCGTGCTCGGCGCCAACGGCGCGGGTAAGACCACCGTCCTGCGCACGATTTCCGGCGTCCTGAACCCCGAACGCGGCCAGATCTTCTTCGAGGGCCGCGACATCGCGAACATGGCCCCCGATCACGTCATGCGGATGGGCATCTGTCACGTGCCTGAGGGACGGGAGACGTTCCCCTTCCTCACCGTGCGTGAAAATCTGATGATGGGCGCCTATACTCGGCGCGATCCGGACGGGGTGGCCAAAGACCTCGAACTTTGCTTCCGCTACTTCCCTCGCCTGCAGGAACGCCAGCACCAGCGCGCCGGCCTGCTGTCCGGCGGCGAGCAGCAGATGCTCGCGATCAGCCGGGCACTGATGGGAAAGCCGAAACTGCTCCTCCTGGATGAGCCGTCGCTCGGCCTGTCCCCGCTCCTGGTGCAGCAGATTTTCGGCATCATCCGGCGCATCAACGAAGAACAGGGCGTTGCCATTTTGCTGGTGGAGCAGAACGCCCATATCGCGTTGAAGACCGCCAATTACGGATACGTTCTGGAAGTCGGACGGATCGTGATCGAGGACGAATGCGCCCGATTGATGCACCGCGACGACATCAAGGAATTCTACCTCGGCCAAAAAGAGGCAGGCGTCCGCGGCCAACGGCGCTGGAAAAGGAAGCGCGAATGGAACTGAGCACGATCGCGGGGGAAGCGGCATGACCGGCACCATTCCGGAACTTCTGGCCGAACGCGCCGCCGCGTTGGGAAATTCGGTCGTGTTGCGTAAAAAGGAGCGCGGCCTGTGGAAGGCCGTTACCTGGTCCGAGCTCGACCAGAAACGCCGAGCCGTTGCCGCCGCGCTGATCGCAGCCGGCCTGAACCCGGCCGACACCGCCGGCATCCTGACGGAAACAAGGCCGGAAGCCGTTTATGTCGATCTGGGCATTCTGAGCGCGGGGGGGGTCAGTGTCGCCCTGAACCCGGACGCCGATGCCGATGCGATCGGCGCGGCTTTGCGTGATTCCAACTGTCGCCTGTTGTTCGTGGAAAACGAGGAGCAGCTCGACAAGGCCCTGACCGTGCGGGACACCTGCCCGGCACTCACCCGGATTGTCATCCTGGACATGAAGGGCCTGCGGGACTTCACCGACCCGAGTTGCGAAAGCTTCGAAAACTTCGTCGCGCGCGGTAAAGCCGGGGCGCTTCCGACGATCGGTCCTGACAGCCCCGCCGCGATCCTCGGCGGGAAGCCCCACACCCATGCTGAACTGCTCGCGACGATCGCCGCGTCGGTGCAGCACCTTAGCCCGAAATCGGGCGATGAGCGCCTCGCCGTCCTGCCGATGTCCGACACGTTGGAACGGGTCCACGGCCTGTACCTGGCCTTGAGCACGGGGGTGATCAGCAACTACCTCGAAAGCCCGGAAACCGCTCGGGAGAACCTGCAGGAGCTGAAGCCAACGCTCTTCGGCGCGGACACCGAGGCATGGACCCGCCTGCACGCCCGCATCACCGCCGCTGCGGCCGCCGCGACGTTTACCCAACGTGCGCTGTATACCTGGGCGATTCGTGCCGGAAGCCGAAACCCGCTGGCCAACACGCTGGTGCTTCAGGCCGTGCGCCGGGAACTCGGCATGCAGCGTCTCCGCGTCGCTTATGTCGCAAATGCCAAACCACCCGCCGAGGTAACCGACTGGGCCGCGGCGCTCGGTGTTTCGATCCAGTTGGTCACAACGTGAGGAAATCTCCATGCGCAAAACGCTTATCGCGGCCGCGCTGGCCGTCGGGTTAGCCACGCCCACCTTCGCCGCTGACCCCATTCGCGGCGTCACGGACACCGAAATCATCATCGGCACTTACACCGACCTGTCCGGCGTGACGGCCATGTGGGGCGTGAACAATTCCAATACCTGGCGCATGGCCTTCGATGAGGCCAATGCGGCAGGCGGCATCAATGGCCGCAAAATCAAATACATCGTCGAGGACAACCAGTATCAGATCCCCCGCTCGGTGCAGGCCGCGAATAAGCTAATCAACCACGATGGCGTGTTCATCATGGTCGGCAACGGCGGCACCCCGATGAACAACGCGGTGATGCCGGATCAGATCGCCAAAGGTGTGGCCAACCTCTTCCCGCTGACCTCGGCGCGATCGATGTACGAGCCGCTGAATCACCTGAAATTCGGTCTTGCCGCCTCGTACTACGATCAGGTCCGGTCGGGCGTGAAGTTGTTCGTCCAAAGCCACGGTAAGAAAACGGTCTGCACCATGGCGCAGGACACCGATTTCGGCCGCGACATCACCGACGGTGTGAAAGACCAGCTCAAGGCCATGAACATGACCGTGGCCGGCGAAACGCTGCACAAGCCGACCGACACCGATTTCTCCGCTGCCGTCGCCCGGCTGCGGACCGCCAATTGCGATCTGGTCGTGGTCGGCGGCATCGTCCGGGATTCCGTGCAGATCATTTCGGCGATCCGCAAAAGCGGTTGGAACGTCGATTTGCTGGGCCAGGCGGCCAGTTACGACGAAGCCGTGGCCGAGGTGCCCGGCGGCGTGACCGAGGGGTTCTACTCCATGACCCCGGTCATATATGTCGCGGCAAGCGACCCCAAGCCCGAGATCGCGGCATTCCGCGAGAAATACAAGAAACTCTATGGCAAAGAGCCGAATTTCGCCGCCCAGCTCGGTTACACCGCCGGAATGCTGGTGGTGCAGGCATTGAAAAACGCCGGCCGGGACCTGAATGCGGATACGTTCGTGGCGGGGATGGAGAGCATCAAGGACTGGCATGACATCTTCGGATCGCCTGCCATGTCGTTCAGCGCGACCAAACATCAGGGATCGAACCAGTCGTTCCTGTGCGTCGTCAAGGACGGCAAATGGGTGGCGGTCGATAAGGCGCCGGTCGGCTACTAAGCGGACTCTCTTCCGGCCTCTGGGGGTGAGACCCCGAGGCCGGTGAGACAGAAGGTCTCGCCGTCCGTGATCGGGACGAATTTGGCCCGTATCGTCGGCGAGCAGATTTTTCCCGACGGCACGGAAATGCCGGAGCGCGGCATGGCCCCAGTGCTGCAAATCGGCGGAATGTCAGTCCCCGCTGCGGTCGATGCCGCGTGGAACGCCTGGTACAGCGGCGAATATGTGCCGGGTTACCGCAAGGTGCCGGGCGTGATCTGCGCCCGCCGTTATCGGGTGCACGAGGGAACCAGCGGCTACAGCACCGTCTATGAGTTCGCCAATACCGACGTGCCTGAAAGCGGGGCTTGGAAGGAGCAACAGCAACACTCCTCGCCCAATTCGCCATGCATGCGACAGGCTATGACGCATGCGCCGGGTTCTCCCGGGGTGTATGTGCGGGTCAATCTATAAATCTTTGTTTGATCGCGTGATTCACGCCGCCGTGTGGTTCCACCTCTGGCGGTCACGCTCTACCCGGCCAAAATCCGCCCGGCGACCGCATCCAGCTTTGACACCAGCTCCGGCGCCCGCATCGCCGGGGCGGTGATCAACGCATTGTCCAAGGCCCGATCGCATCCACAAGGGCACAGGCCGCGCTCCCCGCCGAGCACCGGGACCACCTTCCGCACCAGCGACCGCGCATTGTCGGCATTGCCCAGCAGCACCTTTACCACCGCATCGACCGTCACGTGGTCATGGTCCGGATGCCAGCAATCGAAGTCCGTCACCATTGCCACCGTGGCGTAGCAGAGCTCCGCTTCTCGGGCGAGTTTGGCCTCGGGCATGTTGGTCATGCCGATGACGCTGCAACCCCAGGATCGGTAAAGCTCGCTTTCCGCCTTGGTCGAGAACTGCGGCCCTTCCATCACCAGATAGGTGCCGCCGCGGGTGACCGGCAGGCTGAGATCCCGCGCCGCTGTTTCCAGTGCGGTGCCAAGCCGCGTGCAAACCGGATGCGCCATCGATACATGCGCGACCAGCCCGTCACCGAAGAAGCTCTTTTCCCGAGCGAATGAACGGTCGATGAACTGGTCGACCACGACGAAATGCCCCGGCGGCAGTTCGGCTTTCAAGCTCCCGACAGCCGACAACGACACGACGTCGGTCACGCCCGACCGCTTCAGCGCGTCGATGTTGGCGCGATAGTTCAGATGGGTGGGGGATGTGGGATGGCCGCGCCCATGTCGCGGCAGGAACACGCATCGAACACCGGCCAGCCGGCCGAACAGCAGTTCATCTGACGGGTTGCCCCAGGGGGTGGGAACCCGCCGCCAGGATTTTTCCTCAAGCCCGTCTATATCGTACAGGCCGGACCCGCCGATGATGCCAATAACAGGTTCGGGCATGGTCCATCCCCATTCGTCACGGTCGGGTCAGGCCCGACCATGACGATTAAAGCATTTAGTGAATGGCGGCCCAAACCTTGCGCTTCAACGCATAGGTCACGCACGCCATGAACCCCAGATAGAGGATGACCTTCACGCCCAGCGCCTTACGTTCCGCTTCTTCCGGGTTCGAGACCCAGTAAAGGAACGTCACGACGTCGCGTGCTTCCTGCGCGATGTTGTTCGGCGTGCCATCGGCGTAGGTCACCTGCCCGTCGCGCAGCGGCTGCGGCATGGCGATCTGGTGGCCCGGGTAGTACATGTTGAAATTCATGCCGTCCTGCATCTTGAAGTCCTTCGGCGCCTCGCCGAAGCCTACCATCAGAGCATAGATGTAGTCCGCCCCACCCTCACGAGCATTCACGATCAGCGAAAGATCAGGCGGCAGTGCGCCGCCATTGCCAGCGCGGGCAGCCAGATCGTTCGGGAAAGGCGAGCGGAACTGGCTTGCTGCCGTGCCAGGACCTTCCTTGGGCTCGCCCTGGTCGTTCAGACCTTGCGGCACGGTGACGCTGGCAGCGATCGCCTTGATCTGCGCCTCGCTCAGACCGAGCCCCGCGAGGTCGCGGTAGTGCATGAACTTCATCGAATGGCAGGCGGAGCACACTTCCTTATAGACCTGGAAGCCACGCTGCGCGGATGCCAGATCGACCGTGCCGAACACGCCGTCGAAGCTCCATTTCTGTTGGGGCATCGGCGTTTCGGCCATTTCGGCGCGGGCCGGCTGGATGGCCGCCAGACCGAAGAACGCGGCAACCAGCGCGGCGATGACCGCGGAGCGGACGACGACCGGGTTGCTGATGCTTTCCGGCAGCGGCAGCGGACGTTCGATCTTGCCGAGGATCGGCAGCACCACCAGCAGATGGGCGAAGTAATACAGCGCCGCGATCCGGCTCAGGATGACCCAGATGCCTTCGGGCTTATGCGCACCGCAGACGCCAAGCACGATGAAGGACAGCACCCATAGCCACACGACCTTGCGGAAGATCGGGCGGAAGCGCGCGCTGCGCACCCGGGACGTGTCCAGCCACGGGAGGAGCAGAAGGAGCAGCAGCGAGCCGAACATCATGCACACGCCCAGCAACTTGTTCGGGACGGAGCGCAGGATGGCGTAGTACGGCAGGAAGTACCACTCCGGCACGATGTCAGCCGGGGATTGCAGCGGGTTGGCCGGAATGAAGTTGTTCGGGTCGCCGAGCACATTCGGCGCGAAGCACACGAACGCGGCCCAGACCATCAGGAACACGCAGACTCCGACGCTGTCCTTGATGGTGTAGTACGGGTGGAACGGCACCGTATCCTGCGGCGACTTCACGTCGATGCCCAGCGGGTTGTTCGACCCGACGATGTGCAGCGCGGCGACGTGCAGGAAGATGACGCCCACCAGCACGAACGGCAGCAGATAGTGGAGCGCGAAGAAGCGGTTCAGCGTCGGTTGATCGACCGAGAACCCGCCCCACAGCAGGGTCACGATGTATTTGCCGACCACCGGGAAAGCGGAGAACAGGTTGGTGATAACCGTCGCGCCCCAGTAGGACATCTGGCCCCACGGCAGGACGTAGCCCATGAACGCGGTCGCCATCATCAGCAGCAGGATCACCACGCCCAGCATCCACAGCAGTTCGCGCGGGGCCTTGTAGGACCCGTAGTAGATGCCGCGGAAAATATGGATGTACGTGACGATGAAGAACATCGACGCGCCGTTCTGGTGAACGTAGCGGATCAGCCAGCCATAGTTCACGTCGCGCATGATGTGCTGCACGGACGCGAATGCCAGTTCGGCGTTCGGCTGGTAGTTCATCGCCAGGAAGATGCCGGTCATGGTCATGACCATCAGGCACACCATGGCCAGTGCGCCGAAGTTCCAGAAGTAGTTGAAGTTCTTCGGAGTCGGGAAAATCCCGTACTCCTTCTGCATCATCGTGAAGATGGGCAGACGAGAATCGACCCAGTTGATCACCGGGTTGGCGAATTCGCTTTTGTTAAGGCCGGCCATAGTTTGTTCCCTTGGGGCGCGGGGCGGCTGAATCAGCCGATCTTAATCTTGCTATCGGATTCGAACGCATATGGCGGGACGGCCAGATTGGCTGGCGCGGGCCCCTTCCGGATGCGGCCGGAGGTATCGTACTGGCTCCCGTGGCAGGGACAGAAATAACCGCCGAACTCACCCCGCACATCGGCCGGCTTGTTACCCAGCGGGATGCACCCCAGATGCGTGCAGATGCCAACCAGCACCAGCCATTGATCATGTCCCGTCTTAACACGCACCTTGTCGGCCTGCGGGTCGGGCATGTCCGACGGTTTCACATCCTCGGCGGACTTGATCTCCTCCGGGGTGCGGTGGCGGACGAAAATCGGTTTGCCCTGCCAAGAGACAACAATGCCCTGGCCTAACTGGATCGGGGTCAGATCGACTTCCACCGAGGACAGCGCGAGCACGTCCTTGGCCGGATTCATCGAACTGACCAGGGGCCAGACTATCGCGGCACCGAAGATCGCGGCGCCCGCTCCGGCCAGTAGCTCGAGCATGTCGCGCTTGCTGGGATCGGCGGGATGACCCCCGTGGGAGTGACCCCCATGAGAATCGGCGGTGCTGGCGGCGGTCGAATCAGCCATCTTCCCCTCTTGTTCCGCTCGGCTGCCCGAACGGTCTAAACCGGTTTGGGTCAACCGCAACGCACGGCTAACCCCGGTCCGGCCTATTGGCCAGCCCGTAAAATTTGCGATAACGGGCTGGTTTTACCGACCGCATGCGCGGCCTGCAACTCACCCTTCCCGCATCTCCAGGTCATGGGCTACCCTGCTTAGGCCGTTGGAACAAGTGTGCATGACCCTGAAATCGACCGAATTTTCCACACCAACCGAGCATGTTGCATTGAAGAACCATGCGCGTGCGTGGTTCGAAGCCTTGCGCGACCGCATCTGCAACGCGTTCGAGGCGATCGAAGGCGATGGTCCCGGCGCCGGCCGGTTCGAACGTTCCGCGTGGCAGCGCCCCACCGAGGACGGGTCGGAAGGCGGCGGCGGCGTCATGAGCGTGATGAAAGGCCGCGTGTTCGAAAAGGTCGGCGTGAACGTGTCGACCGTCGCGGGCGAATTCAGCCCCGATTTCCGTTCCCAGATACCAGGGGCCGAGGAAGATCCCCGATTTTGGGCCAGCGGCATCAGCCTCGTGGCGCATATGTGCAGCCCGCGCGTGCCGGCGGCGCATTTCAATACCCGCATGCTGATTACCACCAAGGGCTGGTTCGGTGGCGGCGGCGACCTGACGCCCATGCGCCTCGACGCACCCGAGGCCATCGAGGATGCCGCCAGCTTCCACGCCGCCTTCAAAACGGCATGCGACCGGCACGATCCGGCGTA
>CAIRCM010000219.1 GCA_903877125.1 uncultured Acetobacteraceae bacterium
GCCTCGCCTCGGCTATTGCCGGGCCTGGTTCTGCACGAAGCTGGCGGCTGCTTCACGCCCCTGGCAGAAGCGATCCTGCGGGATGGCGCGCCGATGGCAGGGTTTTAGAGCACGATAGGGTCAAGTTGACCCTATCGTGCTCTAAAAATCTTTGTTTGATCGCGTGATTCACGCCGCCGTGTGGTTCCACCTTTGGCGATCACGCTCCAGGCCCCGATCACTGATCGCCGGTGTTGGGGTGGCGCAGATACCAGAGCCGCTCATGCGCCGCGACCAGGCTTTCCATATTGCGCCGCCGTGTGCCGTCGGGCGTCAACGGACGGCGGGTCAACATCATCTCCAGGATATGGAGAAGTTGTTCGGCCACCTCGAAGTCCGCCTGATCGCAGGCATGGTGAAACGCGATGAGAATTTTATCGGATAACCGCCGGCTGTAGCGCGGAGCCGCGCCGCCGGAGGATTCCCGTGTCAGTTCGCTGTCCGTCTGGCTCACAATAACCCCTGTCGAGATGGACGCCCCTGATGGTAGCCCGGGCCAGTGTGTCTGACCTGCTATTTCCATGGCTTACCCCAGGCAGCGCTCCAATTGGTGCACTAAAACACCATCTTGTCACGTTCAGATGTACATCTCCGTCGTTTTTTTATATCACGAACCCGTGAATCGCAATCGTGGAGATCACATCCCGCCTACTCCGCGGGCAATGCGAGGTCTGACGTCGCCAGCGTGGGGGTCATCGCCGCGAATGCTTCTTCCCAGGTGCCGAGGGTCGATGCTTTGCTGTATTCGGTCGCGCGATTCTCGAAGAAATTGGCGTGCTCGACGGCGTTCAGCATTTCATCGAGCCAGGGGAGGGGGTTTTTCTCGACCTTGAATATCTCGTTCAGCCCAAGCTCGATCAGGCGGCGGTCGGCGATATAGCGGATGTATTGCTTCACCTCGTGCGCGGACAGCCCTTCGATCGCGCCCTGTTCGAACGCGAGATCGATGAACGAGTCCTCATGGCTCACGATCGTCGCGCAGGACACGTAGATGTCGTGCTTGAGTTCCTCGGTCCAGATATCCTGATTTTCCTGCACGAAGGTGCGGAACAGCTTGATGATCGACTGGCAATGCAGGGATTCGTCGCGCACCGACCAGGTGACGATCTGGCCCATGCCCTTCATCTTCCCGAACCGCGGGAAATTCAGCAGGATGGCGAAGGACGCGAACAGTTGCAGCCCTTCGGTGAAGGCGCCGAACGCGGCCAGGGTGCGTGCGATTTCATGCCGGGATTCGGTGGTGAATCCATGCATGTAATCGTATTTCGCCTTCATCTCCTTGTATTTCAGGAACGCCTGATACTCGATCTCCGGCATGCCGATGGTATCGAGCAGGTGGCTGTAAGCGGCGATGTGGACGGTCTCGATGTTGGAAAACGCCGACAGCATCATGAGGACCTCGGTGGGTTTGAACACCTGGGCGTAGTGACGCATGTAGCAGTTGTTCACCTCGACATCCGCTTGCGTGAAGAAGCGGAATATCTGGGTCAGCAGATTGCGTTCCCCGTCAGTCAGGTTGCGGTGCCAATCCTTGACGTCGTCGGCCAGCGGCACCTCTTCCGGAAGCCAATGCACGCGTTGCTGCATCAGCCACGCATCATAGGCCCAGGGGTAGCGGAACGGCTTATAGACCGGGTTCTCGGTCAGCAGATCGAACCGAACAGGGTGCTCGTCCGCCGATTGTGTGACGCCGGCCATGCTATCTTGGCTCCGTATTGCTTGGGGGATGAGTGGGAGAATCGGATCGGGAGGCCCAGGGATAGTGGGTCGACTGCGCCTCCAACGCAAGCGCTGGTATGGCGTTCTTGGTGTCGGAAGGAGGCCGCGCAGCCCGAGCCGAGTGGACCGCGGCGTCGTGGAACCCGTCGCTGGGCAACCCTGTCGCTGAAATGGTTCGTGTTTCCCGTGAAAATTGGACGAATTCGCCGATTGTCATTTTGCTGAAATGGCATCCTGACGGGTTGTATTCCAGTTTGGCCCGCAACGAAACAGCTGGGGCAGATCCATGTCGGATACAACAGTGCCGGCGCCGCATCACGCCGCGCATCATTCTCATCATGACGCGCATGCCGCGCGACCCAATCTCGACGGCGGGACCCATTTCAGCGCGATCATCGTGTTCATCGCGCTGCTGGCCGTCGGGGTAGGTGTCGTCATTCGCGGCCTCATGGGCGATCTCGACGCGGCCGGCACCCAGCCGCTGGCCATCGGGGTCTTCGTCCTTCTCGGCCTCGCGCTTCTGTGTGCGCTGGCGTTCGAGTTCGTGAATGGCTTCCATGACACGGCCAACGCGGTCGCGACCGTCATCTACACCCACAGCCTTCCGGCCCAGGTCGCGGTTGTGTGGTCCGGTATTTGGAACCTGCTGGGCGTGCTGTCGTCGTCCGGAGCGGTCGCGTTCGCGATCGTCAGCCTGCTGCCGGTTGAGCTGATCCTTCAGGTCGGCGGCGGTGCCGGGTATGCGATGATCTTCGCCCTTCTGATCGCCGCAATCGTTTGGAACTTCGGGACCTGGGCACTGGGTCTGCCGGCATCGTCCTCGCACACGCTGGTCGGCTCGATCATCGGTGTGGGCGTGGCGAACCAACTGATGGCAACAGCCGGCACCGCGACGTCCGGCGTGGACTGGTCGCAGGCCGCGGGCGTCTTCCGCGCCCTGCTCATCAGCCCCGTGGTGGGTTTCGTCTGCTCGGCGTTGATGCTCTACGCCATGAAGGCAGTCATCAAGACCCGCAAGCTCTACACCGCGCCCTCCGGCAAGGAGCCGCCGCCGTGGTGGATCCGCGGTCTCCTGATCTTCACCTGCACCGGCGTGTCCTTCGCCCATGGGTCGAACGACGGGCAAAAGGGCATGGGCCTGATCATGCTGATCTTGATTGGTGCGCTGCCGACGGCCTATGCGCTCAATCGCGCCGTGCCGGAGTCGCAGGTGCCGGCGTTCATCGCCGCTACCGCGCAGGTCAAGGCCGTGTTTGATGCCCATGCCGGCAACCAGACGATGCCGATCGCCGGGGCGAAGGAAAAGGCGGCGGATGCGCTGAAACTCCGGAAATTCGACGATCCCTCGGTCTTCGCGGCGCTGTCCGCGATGGCCACCGACGTTGGCGCCCAGGTTCAGAGCTATGGCAGCCTCGCGAAGATTCCCGCGGCTGCCGTCGAGAATGTGCGCAACGAGATGTTCATGGTCTCGGAAGCCATCCGTCTAGCGCCAAAAAGCGGCGTCACGTTTACGCCGGATGAGACGACGCGCATTGGGGCCTACAAGAAGGCGCTTGACGAAAGCACCAAGTTTATCCCGACGTGGGTGAAGGTTTCCGTCGCCATCGCGCTGGGGCTGGGGACGATGGTCGGCTGGAAGCGGATCGTGATTACAGTCGGCGAGAAGATCGGCAAGACCCACATGACCTACGGTCAGGGGGCATCCGCCGAGCTGGTCGCGGCACTGACGATCGGTGCGGCGGACGTCTACGGTCTGCCGGTGTCCACCACCCACGTGCTGTCCAGCGGCATCGCCGGCACCATGGCGGCCAACGGGTCCGGTCTTCAGTGGAGCACGATCCGCAGCATTGCGATGGCGTGGGTGCTGACCCTGCCGGCGGCGATGCTGCTCTCGGGCAGCTTGTACTTCATGCTGCGGCAGGCAATGTGATCAACAATGGGCCTCGCACCAGCCGCGAGGACCATTTCAACATGACGTCGGCGGGCGCGGTTCGATACTGTCAGCCCGCCGATCGAAAACCGTGCACCGAAACCGAACCTCGCTTAGCAGGCTGCTGCAAAACCCCTTGCCGCGACGCTAGGGTACACGCCGCCGTGTGGTTCCACCTCCGGCGATCGCGCGCTAATGCGGCAATAAGCCGCGGAGGTCTTCGAGTTCCCTCAGCACCTCGGCCAGCAACGCCCGCAACCGTTCCACCTCGGAGGCTGCCTCGGGGTCGGCTTTGGGGCGCAAGGCCGGGCGGGGATGACGCGGTTCGGGTGCCTGTCCCAGGTCCAGTCCGGGAATCAGCAGTTCCGGTTCCCGCGGAACGCCCGACCGTTCTGCCTCGGCTTCGGCCCGTTCGGCGTCGGAGGGTGGAGGGATATCGTCGGACAACCGGCCACCGCCCTCACGCAACAGGCGTTGGACCCCTTTGATGGTGTAGCCCTGGATATAGAGAAGATCGGCGACCCGCCGCAGCAGAACGATATCGTCCGGGCGGTAGTAGCGCCGCCCGCCGCCCCGCTTCAGCGGCTTCACCTGTGGAAACCTGGTCTCCCAAAACCGGAGGACATGCTGGGGGATATGCAGTTCCTCGGCGACCTCGCTGATCGTGCGGAAGGCGTTGGGCGCTTTCTTGGGGCGGAGACGTACGGTCCCGGAGTCCTGCTCGTCGGCGTCGTCGAAGTCGCCCAGACCGCCCTGGTCGCTCATTCGTCGTCGTCCGCTCCGGGCGTTTCGCCGTTGATCCGAGCCTTGAGCACATGGCTTGGGCGGAACACCAGCACGCGGCGGGGCAGGATCGGGACTTCTTCGCCGGTCTTGGGGTTGCGGCCGATACGCCGCCCCTTTTGCCGTACAGAAAAGGTTCCGAACCCGCTGATCTTAACGGATTCACCGCTTTCGAGGGTGGACGAAATACGGGTCAATACGCTTTCCAGCAGATCGGCGGATTGATTCCGCGACAACCCGACCTCGGCGTAAATCATTTCGGCCAAATGGGCTCTGGTGACTGTTTGCATACACGGACGCTATGCATACAGCGCGCCGCCGTCAAGTTTGTTGCGAAGAAAATCGCGAGGTTTCAGACGCTTGCGTCGAAATCGATTACATCCTCACCAGAGCCGAACCCCACACGAGTCCGCCGCCCAGGGCATCCAGCAGGACCAGGTCGCCGCGCTTGATCCGTCCGTCCTTCCACGCTTCGCACAACGCCAACGGCACCGAGGCGGCCGAGGTATTGGCGTGATTTTCCACTGTCACGACGACCCGCTCGGCGGGGATACCCAGCTTGCGGCCCATGGCGTCGATGATGCGGCGGTTGGCCTGATGCGGCACGAGCCAGTCGATGGCGGCCGAGGTCAAGTCGTTGGCATCCAGGGCTTCCTGCACGGCTTCGGCGAGGCGGACGACAGCATGGCGGAAGACTTCCCGTCCCTGCATCACGAGATGACCTGGCTTGTCCGGCTGGCCGACGGCGCCGTCGACATAAAGGATGTCGCCGAGACTGCCCTGGGCGTGGATATGGGTCGACAGAACGCCCTGGTCGTTCCCGGTGCCTTTGCCCGCCCGCAGGAAGATCGCGCCCGCGCCGTCGCCGAACAGCACGCAGGTTCCGCGATCCGCCCAGTTGAGGATGCGGGAGTAAACCTCCGACCCGATGACGAGAACGCCTTTGGCCTGTCCGCATTTGATCATGCTGTCGGCGATGGAAAGCGCGTAGACGAAACCGGCGCAGGCGGCGGCGACATCGAAGCCGAACCCTTTGGTCACCCCAAGCGCCGCCTGGATACGCACTGCCGTCGCGGGGAAGGCCTGGTCGGGCGTGCTGGTCGCGACGATGATGCCATCGACATCGGATGGGGTTGCCCCGGCATCGGCCAGCGCGGCGCGGGCGGCCTCGGCCCCCATGAACGTGGCGGTTTCGTGCGGTGCGGCGAAGTGCCGCTGCTTGATGCCTGTACGCTCCTTGATCCATTCGTCGGAGGTATCGACGGTGCGCGACAACTCATCGTTGGTCACGATCCGCCGCGGCAGATAGGAACCGATACCGGTAAGTATGGAGCGGGCGGACATCGGCATTCCTGGTCGGATGTGACAAATCGGGTGGTTTGTTCAGGCTGTGGTCAGCCCGGCGGCGGTGCCGTTTTTCTCCCGCGCCGTCCGCTTGTCCAGCCCAATGCGCGCAAGATCCTCACGTATATGGTCATTGAACCGATGGACGACCATATCCATTGCGACGTCGACGGCATGGGCGAAACCCTCGGCGTCGGTGCCGCCATGCGACTTCACGACGACGCCGTTGAGGCCGACCATGACGGCGCCGTTGTAGCGCCGAGGGTCGAGCCATTCGCGCAACCGGTCCAGCCCCGGCTTGGCGAGCAGATAGGCGATGCGGGTCAGGGTATTGCGGTTGAACACCTCCCGCAGCATGCCGCCGATGAGCTTGAGCGCGCCCTCGGCGGTTTTAAGTGCGACATTGCCGGTGAAACCATCGGTGACGATGACATCGGTCGTCCCGGCGGCGATGTCGTGGCCTTCGACAAAGCCGTGAAATTGCGGGCCGATATGGCTCGCGCGCAGGATCTCGGCGGCCTGACGGACGGTTTCATCGCCCTTGAGATCCTCGGACCCGACGTTCAGCAGGCCGATCGACGGGGACGGCAATCCCAGGACCGTGCGAGCGAAGACGTCGCCCATGACGGCGAATTCGACGAGGTTGCGAACGTCGCATTGGACGTTCGCGCCGAGGTCCAGCATCACCACATCGCCCCGGGCCGATGGACCGATCGCGGCCATCGCCGGCCGGTCGATTCCGGGCAAAGCCTTCAGCACGATTTTCGCCAGTGCGAGCAGTGCGCCGGTGTTGCCCGCCGAGACGACGCCGGAGGCTTCTCCCTTGGCGACCGCGTCGATGGCGATACGCATGGACGAGTCGCGGGTTCTGAGTGCCTGGGTCGGCTTCATGTCGGCGCTGATGGCGACCGCGGCGTGCTGAATGGTGCACGCGCCGCGTGCACGCCGCCGCCGAGCCAGAAGCGCGGTCAAGGCCGGTTCATCGCCGACAAGCAGGAAGCGGGCATGCGGATGCCGCTCCACGGCGATTTCCAGGCCGTCGATCACCATGGCTGGCGCGTGATCGCCACCCATGGCATCGATTGCCAGCGCGTAGGTTCCGGTCAAGGCCGTTTCAAGGACACGCCGGGTTCCCGCCTTAGGCTCGGACGGCGCCCTTCAGCGCGCTGCCGGCGGCCACGACCTCGCGGCCGTCATAATGTCCGCAGTGGCTGCAGACATGGTGCGGGCGCTTCAGCTCCCCGCAGTTGCCGCATTCGGCGTGCTGCTCTTTCGGCAGCGCCTGATGGCTGCGGCGCATGCCGGCGCGGGACGGGGAGGTCTTTCTCTTCGGTACAGCCATGGGACTATGCCCCTTTTCGAATAAAGTGAGCGCCCACCGCCCGGATAGGCAGGGGCGTTCGCGGTCTGGTCATCGCGTGAGCCGCGCCGTCTAGCAGAGGGGCCGGCTGGTCGCAAGGCATTCCTCGCGAAGGATCAAGGGTGTTCCGCGACCGTCAGCCATGCCGTGGCGATCGAGTCGTCGCGCAGGACGCGTGCCTCGATCTTACTGCCGATCGCGACGCTTTCCAAAAATGTCCGGAGTGAATGGGTGCCGCTGGTCGGGTGCCGATCGAGCGAGAGCAGAACGTCGCCGACTCGCAGACCGGCCTCATCGGCCGGGCCACCGGTGGTGATGCCAACGATGAGCCGTCCGGCGGCCTGGCCGGCACGGGCGACCAGCGGTTCGGGTAGGGTGATCGGTTGCAGTGCGATGCCGAACCAGGCGCGTCGGTTGCCTTGGCGCGGTGCCACGGGGGAGCGGGCTCCGTTGGGGGGCGCGGGGTTGCCGACACGGGTAGCGCTTTCGACGAACTGTTCAATCAGGCTGTGCGGCACGATGGAAACTGTGCCGTCGGCGCCGATGTCCAGAAGGCCGAGCACGGCACCCAGCGGGTCGAGGACGAGGGCACCAGGTTCGGCCTGCGCGGCAGCCAGATCAAGTATGGCGCCGCGGGCCTGAGCGCCTCGCTGCTGGCGTATCGCGGTCAATCGCATCGTGGCCTCCCCCTGGGCGTCGCTGCCGAGAACCAGGGCCAGGCTGCCAAGCGCCGGTTCGAGGGCCGGGAAGAGGGGCGGGACGGCGTTGGGCTGTGTGGTTTGCAGCAACGCAAGGCCCAGGGCCGGTTCCCGTTGGACCAGCCGGCCGGTGAATTGGACACCGCCGGGTAAAAGGATGGTGTATCCCTCGCTTGCTGGCAGTTCCCGGTCCCTGGTGACCACGAGCCCGTCCGCCCATGCCACGCCGGTCAGATGCACGTGCGGCCCGATCCTCACCGCGAGGAGATATGGTGCGGCGGCCGCGGCGATGGCGACGATGGCATGCGACAGCGATGCAAGGGCGTTGGTCACGATTATTGGGTTGTAGCGCGGCAACGCGACAGCGCAATCCCAATCGAGGTTGCGATACGACGCCGGCCGGTCTATAGGGCGCCGACGCGACCCCATGCCGGCATAGCTCAGCGGTAGAGCAACTGATTCGTAACAAACTGCCCTACGCCTAAAAAGCCGTGTTTTTTGTTTTATTTCAAATAGTTAGTCGTATCGTTGTAGCATACCGAAAACCATGCTACATTGATATTGTTGTTTCCGTAACGAAATGAATATGGCCAGCGGAAAATCCACCAAACCGCGTAGTGTCGTGCCTATACCCGACACC
>CAIRCM010000220.1 GCA_903877125.1 uncultured Acetobacteraceae bacterium
CCCATGGCGAGGTTTGTCGCAGGGCTTCGATCCAACCAGTTACCCAGTTAAACCGCCTGCCAGCTACCGGGCCAACCGACCATTGCCCGGGTGGGACTTTCACCCACGAGGTGATCGCGTCCTTCGGGACGCACCAGAGCCACAAAGCCGCGAAGGGCGCGTTCCTTTGGGTTGTTGCGGAGGCCGGCTGTACCGTATGTTATCAATACGGCACGAATTCCTTTGAGTCTTTGGGGCTTCCGGTCTTTGCGTTAACAGCGGACGGGGGAACGGCATCACTGGTGCCGGAGCAGGCATCGCTTTGGGCGGGCTTTGTCAGGAAACACACATTGAATCAGACAGGTCCGGCCGGATGTGCACCAATTGGAAACAGCTGGAGCAATCGCCCCCCGACCGCCGGCGGCAACGGGAGAGCGGGGGCACGAATGGATAGCATCCGCGGAGATGGTGTAAATTCGGCTGCGACCGAGGCCGTCAGTTGGGTCGTGGCATCGACCGGCATGTAACGATGATGCATGTGCCATTCATCGCTCTGCTCCGATTGCACGGCCTTGACGAGGTGCACGATTGGATCATCGCTGGGGAAAATTTCGGCGACATCGGCGCTGCGCGACCCCTGAGGCCCTCGCCATCGGGCACCAGCCGGACAGGGCCGGGCGCCCGTCCGTGGACACTGTTACATACCCTTGGCTGATACGTCTTAGTTGCTCGGGACTTCCGCACGGGAAAAGCCCAATCGGATCAACGGGCCCCGGCACTTGCACAAATGTTGATTTATTCCCCGGGGGCATCCAGCCCGCGCGCGGCCAACACGTTGGCATAAAAATGCGATGGCGTACCGGGCTCGATTCACGGAAGCCAATTTTCGCAGCGGGTGAACATGATGGCCGGTACCGCGGGGTGCCCCGCACGCCCGAGCCCGCACGACCGTCTTGCCGGAAACGCCTGCCCACCGGCACCGCCGCTCCCGGGACCGGCAAACCAATCGAACCGCAAGGCGGGACTAACGGTTTGAAAGCGTCGCGAACACATCCCCCACCGGCTCCAGCCCCAAAATATGCCGCCGATGCCACAGCGCATAAAACAGCAGCTGCCAGCACGCAAACCCATGCCGCCACCGCCGAATATTCCCAAACAACGCCGCCACCTTGTCCGGATGCGCGATTTCCTGGATGCCCGGCTGACTTGCCACCAGCTTCCCCAGTTCCGCCCCGCGCCCCTTGATCCATGCGCCCACCGGCACCGTGAACCCCTGCTTCGGCGCGAACGGACGAGCAGCCGGCAGGTTCTTCTCCAGCCATTTGCGCAGGATCCACTTGCCCATCCCGTCCCGCACCTTCAGCCCATCGGGCAGCCGGAACGCCGCGTCCGCCACGCCCTTGTCCAGGAACGGGGTGCGCCCTTCCAGCGCGTGCGCCATCAGGCAGCGGTCCAGCTTCAACAGCAGATCGTGCGGCAGCCAGTCGGCCACATCCAGCGCCTGCGCCGCCGCCAGCCGGGACAGGCCCGCGCCCGCGATATGGGCCTCGGCCGCCGCCATGCCGTCCCGCCATCCGGACGGTTTGTCCCGCAGAACATCCACCTTGTCGAAATGCCCATACGACCACGGCGTCTGGCCACCACGCCACCACGGCCGCATTGCCCGCCGATACCGGTCGTAGCCGCCGAGGATTTCGTCCCCCCCCTCCCCGCTCAGCACCACCTTCACGTCCTGACGGGCGCGCCGGGCGAGGAACCAGGTGGGGATGATCGCGTAGTCGGCGGCGGGATCGTCCATGCAGGCGACGATTTCCGGCAGATGCTCCCACACCATCTTTTCGTTGATTTCGATCGCCTCGTGATGCGCGCCGACCGCTTTGGCGACGGTCGCTGCGTGCTGACGCTCATCGGCGGTGGCGGGATCGTCGAAGCCAGCGGTGAAGGCCAGCACCGGATCTTTGTTGAGCCGAGCCATGAGGGCGATGATGGTTGCGCTGTCGATGCCACCGGAGAGGAACATACCATACGGCACGTCGCTGCGCTGATGCAGATCGACGCTTTCCTCCAACGCTCGGTCCAAACGCTTCAGCGCGGCGTCCTCATCGATGGTTTCCGGGCCGCCTTCCGGCAGCGCGGCGATACGGCGGCGGTCGACGATATCGCCGTCGGCGCAGGTCAGTGTCTCCCCCGGCAGCACCCGCTGGATGCCCTGGAAGATGGTTTCGGCCCCGGTGGTGAACTGAAGCTGCAGGAGCGTATCCCGCGACGGGGCGTGCACTCTGCGGGCCACGAGGCCGGAGTCCAGAAACGCGCGCGGCTCCGACGCGAACGCCACCCCACCCGCGACCCGCGCTGTGTAGAGCGGCTTGATCCCGAACGCGTCGCGGGTCAGCGTGACCGTTCCCGTGGTAGATTCGTGGATTGCAACGGCATACATCCCGCGCATGTGCCGCGCGTAATCGGGTCCGTCCTGTAGCCAGAGGTAAAGCGGCGGCTCGCAATCGCTGTTGGTGGCGAAGGTCACCCCCGGCATCGCCGCGCGCAGTTCGCGGTAGTTGTAGATCTCGCCATTGGCCACCAGCGTCGCCGCGCCGGCGTAGAGCGGCTGATCGCCGGTCACGAGGTCGATGATCGCCAGCCGGTTATGCGCCAGCGCCACCTGCCCCATGACCGCATGGCCGGACCCGTCGGGGCCGCGGTGATGCAGGCTGCCGATCATTTTCGACAGCACCTCGGACTCGGGCAACGCGGCGTCGGGGGTCAAAATCAAGCCGGCGATACCGCACATCGGGGACGCTCCAACAGATGCGGGTGATAAGCCGCCGTCCGAGGTTTCCTACCGAAAGGTGCCGCGGTTTGCCAGCGCGTTGACAGGACGCCCGCCCCCGCCCAATTTCCGGCCCGATCAGCCAAGGGACACCACCAGAATGACCGAGAACAGCCTCCAGCGCCCGATCGAAGAACTGTGGGAAAAGCGGGATACGCTGACATCCTCGACCAAAGGCGAGGCACGCGACGCGGTGGAAGCCGCGTTGGAAGCGATGGACAACGGTTCCGTCCGAGTCGCCGAGAAAATCGATGGCGACTGGCACGTCCACCAATGGGCCAAAAAGGCCGTGCTGATGTCCTTCCGCCTGACCGACTCCGCCCCGATGGAAGGCTCGGGCGGCGCCCCCGTATGGGACAAGGTGCCGATGAAGTTCGCCGGATGGGGCCAGAACCGCTTCAAGGAAGCCGGCGTGCGCGCCGTCCCCGGTGCCGTCGTTCGTAAATCCGCCTTCATCGCGCCGGGCGCGGTGCTGATGCCCAGCTTCGTCAACCTTGGCGCCCGCGTCGGGGCGAATACCATGGTCGATACCTGGGCCACCGTCGGCTCCTGCGCCCAGATCGGGGCCAACTGCCACCTCTCCGGCGGTGTCGGCATCGGCGGCGTGCTCGAACCGCTCCAGGCCAACCCGGTGATCATCGAAGACGACTGCTTCATCGGCGCCCGGTCCGAAGTGGCCGAGGGCGTGATCGTCGAGCAGGGCGCGGTGCTGTCGATGGGCGTGTTCATCGGCGCGTCCACCAAGATCATCGACCGCGCGACCGGGCAGATCCATATGGGCCGCGTGCCGGCCTATTCCGTGGTTGTGCCAGGCTCCCTGCCCGGCAAGCCGCTGCCGGACGGATCGCCGGGTCCGTCGCTCTATTGCGCTGTGATCGTGAAAATCGTCGACGCGCAAACGCGCGCCAAGACCTCGATCAACGAGCTGCTGCGCGACTGATGGACCTTCTCGATCCACTGCCGTTGGCGCAGGACCTGATCCGCTGCAACTCGGTCACACCCGCCGACGGCGGATCGCAGGCGGTGTTGGCGCGCGCGCTGGAGAAGCTCGGCTTCAAGTGCACACACCTGCGCTACGGCGAGATCGACAACCTCTACGCCCGCCTGGGAACCGGTGGGCGGCACCTCTGCTTCGCCGGCCATACCGACGTCGTGCCGGTGGGTGCGGCTAACTGGCGGGATAACCCGTTTGGCGCCGAAGTGCGGGACGGCGTGCTGTACGGCCGCGGCGCCTGCGACATGAAGGGGGCCATCGCCGCCTTCGTGTCCGGCGTCGCACAACACCTGAACGAAAACCCGCTGAACGGATCGATCAGTTTCCTGATCACCGGCGACGAGGAAGGGCCGGCCATCGACGGCACCGTCAAGGTGCTGGAATGGATGAAGGAACACGGCGAAATCCCGGATTTCTGCCTCGTCGGCGAACCCACCTGCCCCGTCAAACTCGGCGACATGGTCAAGATCGGCCGGCGCGGCAGCGTGAACATGTGGATCGAGGTGTTCGGAACCCAGGGCCACGTCGCCTACCCGCACCGCGCCGACAACCCGGTCCACCGGCTGATCCGAGCGCTGGACGCGTTGACCAGCGCGGCGGTGGATGCTGGATCCGACTGGTTCGAACCATCCTCGCTCCAGATAACCGACATCGATGTCGGCAACCCCACGGTCAATCTGATCCCGGCCTCGGCAAAGGCACGGCTGAATATCCGGTTCAACGAAAAGCATTCGGGCAAGTCGCTGATCGCCTGGGTCAACAAGACCGTGGCGCAATTCGCCGATACGTTCGAGGTCAAGGGCGTCATCTCCGGCGAGTCCTTCATCACCCAACCCGGCCCGATGGTCGACATCCTGCGGAACGCCATCGTCGACGCGACCGGAGTCGAACCGAAGCTCGATACGGGTGGGGGCACGTCCGATGCCCGATTCATCGCCAATTACTGCCCGGTGGCGGAATTCGGCCTGGTTGGGGCCACCATGCACCAGACCGATGAACGCGTGCCGGTGAACGAGTTGCGCGACCTCGCCCGCATCTACCGCAACATCGTCGCGGCCTTTCAGGCATGACCGACCGGCCGTTCGGCCAAGCTCCCAAAACCAGCGTCCTCGCGGGACTGACAAAGCTGGCACAGGGCGATGCCACCGGGATCATGCATTTCGGACACACGCCCCGCGCCTTTCTCCTCAGCCTCGTGCCGATGATCGCCCTGCCGCTCACGATCGGAATCGCGACAATGGCGAGCGGCGCCGTGGTCCAGGCGCTCGAGGATCTGACCGCTTCCTTCTGCGTGCTGCTGCTGCCGCCGGTCATCTCCCATACGCTGGCGAAGGTCTGGAAGCGCGAGGAACCGTGGCTGCGTTTCGCCGTCGCGTTCAACTGGTGCCAGTTCGCGCTGTCGACCCTGTGCGTCGGGGTACTGCTGGTGTTGGGCATCGTGTTGGGAACGGCTGGAGGCGCCGTCGGCGCCGATACCGTCATGGCCATCGTCGCCTTGATGTGCCTCGGTATCGTCGGTTACGGACTGTGGCTGCACTGGTTTGTCGCGCGCTGGGGCCTTGGCGTGTCTGGTGGTAAAGCGGCACTGCTGGTCCTCGCAACCTATGCGGGCACCTTCTCCATTCTGCTGATCCGCGGGGCAATGCTGGCGAACCCGGCATGAGCACCTACCAATCCATGTCGATCAGCCTGCACGGTGCGATGCTGCTCGCCCGCGGTCAGGCCCGCGGCGTGCTGATGATGGACGTCGCGCCAAGCCGTGTCGGACGCTGCCTCTGGGCGATCCCGCTGTCGCTGCTGCCGGTTTTGTATATGGCGACGTTGGACTGGCCGGACCGGATCGCGATCTCGACCATCCTGGTGACACTGGTTCGGGAAAGCCTGATCTTCGCCGCGGCCTGGCTGGCCTTCATGGTCATCACCCACCGCATCGCGATGGGCCTGGATCGGGCGCCCCTCTGGGCACCGATGATCGTCGCCTGGGCCTGGTGCAACGTGCCGGAGAACCTTCTGATCGCGCTGGGCACGTTGCCGGGCACGCTTGGTGCCCCGCACATCCTCGATCAGCTCGCCCAGATCGTGACATTCGGCTGGGCATTGTGGATCGAGTGGTTTGCCTTTCGCCTCACCTTCCGAATCGGACCGTTGCTGGCGGTCTGGCTGGTCATGATCGATCAGTCCACCGGTTTGTTTTTCACGGTGCTGGACCAGTTTCTGATCGTGCACTGATGGCGAATGGATCGGTCGGGTAGGTCACCGCGACCAGCGCCAGCCCCGCCGCCGGCGCCGTGGGTCCCGCCGCCGCCCGGTTGCGCGCTTCCAGCACCGCGGCAACCCGTTCGATCGGCCACGTCCCGTCGCCCACCAGGCGCAACGTGCCGATGAAATTGCGAACCTGATGATGCAGGAAGCTCCGCGCTTCCACGAAAGCGGTGATCAGTTCCCCATCCCGCACCACCTCCAACCGGTCCAACGTGCGGATTGGGCTCTTTGCCTGACACGCCGCCGCCCGGAACGACGAGAAATCGTGCCGGCCCAGGAGTAACTGCGCCGCGGCATGCATTTTGCCGGCGTCGAGCGGTGCGGCGACGTGCCACACCTGCCCCTCCATCAGTGCGGGCCGGGCGCGGCGATTGAGGATGCGGTAGCGATAGGCGCGATGAATGGCGGAGAAGCGGGGATTCCAGCCCTCCGGCGCCTCGGCTGCCTCACGCACCACCAGCAGATGCGGCTTCATGTGATAATTCAGCGCGTCGCGGACCTGCCGGGGGCGGTAGCCCTCGGGCAACTCGATCATCGCGACCTGTCCCTCGGCATGCACGCCGGAGTCGGTCCGTCCTGCCACGATACTGGCGACCGGCGCGCCCTTGTTGAGGTTGGTCGCCGCCTGTTCCAGCACCTCCTGCAGCGCGATGCCGGAATCCTGACGCTGCCAGCCGACGAAGGCGGTGCCGTCGTATTCGAGTTTCAGTGCCCACTTGGTCATGGGACGCGACGGGTTCCGGCGGGCATATGCGTCATCCCATCGACACCGACCCTCTGCCCGCCGTCATGGCCCGGCGTGTCCCGACCACCTTTAGCTGCACCTGTGCTCCCAGGGTTGGCCCGGGCAAGCCGAGACATGACGATATAGTGGGACACGCGCGAAAATCGTTCCGTCACCGCGCTACCGATCGGTCAGCCGCAGTTCGATCCGCCGATCCTTCGCCCAGGCATCCTCGCTGTCGCCCGGCGCGATCGGCTGAAATTCCCCAAATCCCGTCGCCGCCAGATGGTTCGCCGGCACGCCCAGCGAGATCAGCAATTTCACGACCGTCACGGCCCGCGCCACGGACAATTCCCAATTCGAAGCGAATACGCCACCCTTCAGCGGTTGCGGATCGGTATGCCCGTCCACCCGTAAAATCCAGTGCAAATCCGGCGGAATACTGGTGGACACGTCCTTGATCGTCGATGCGATCTCATTCATCTGCGCCGCACCGGCCGCCGTCAGCTCGGCTTTCCCAACCGGGAACAGCACTTCGCTTTGAAACACGAAACGATCGCCGACAACCTGGATACCGGGCTTCCCGGCGAGCACCGTGCGCAATTTCCCGAAGAATTCGCTGCGGTATTGTTTCAGCTCCTCGACCTTTTCCGCCAGGGCGGCATTCAATTTGGCGCCGAGGTTGGTAATCTCCAGTTCCTTGTCCGCGACAGCCTTCTTTTCGATACCCAACGCATCCTGGACCGACTGAAACTGCGCCCGCAGCTCGGCAACCTGCTGGTTCAGCAGAGCGATCTGCGCCCGTGCGCTGTCGCCAAGCCGCTGTTCGTTCGCCAGTTGCGCCTGCACCGCCGCACGCCGTTCCTGCTCGGTCATAGTTGCCGCGGCGGCGTCCTGCACCTTCTTTTCCAGTTCGTCGCGCAGGGCCGTCAGCGCCTTCACCTGTTCCATCAGCTTGGCGATATCGGCCAGACGGGCTTCGATGGTGGCTTTATCGGCGCTGACTGTCTGGTTCATCTCGGCGCGCAGACGCTCCAGATCCGCCAGACGCGCGGCAATCGTTGCCTTATCGGCCGCCGCGGCGGCGTTCAGCGCCGCGATCGTTGCCTGATCGGCCTTTCCTGCCTGGGTCAGCGCGGCGATTGTCGCCTGATCGGTCTTCCCCGCCTGGGTCAGCGTCGCGATTGTCGCTTGATCTGCCTTCCCAGCCGCCGTCAGCGCCGCGATCGTCGCCTGATCTGCCTTCCCGGCCGCCGTCAGCGCCGCGATCGTCGTCTGATCGTTCCGCTGCGCGGCGGTGATCGCGGCCAGCTGGCTCGCCAGACTGTCCCGAGCGGCCGCGGTCTCCGTCAGGTCCCGGTTCAGCTTGGCGAGGGTGAGTCGCAGATCTGCCGCCTGCCCTTTTTCCAGCGACAGCGCGTTCGACATCTGTTGCAGTTCGATCCGCACTTGCGCCAGCGTGTCGTTTCGTCCCGCCAGCGTCGCGGTCAGGAACGCCTGCGCCAACACGAACACCAGCAGCACGAAAATGATAACCATCAGCAACGTAGACAACGCGTCCACATAGCCGGGCCAGGCGTCCAGGCCGTTCTCCCCGCGATGCCGCCGGGTGCGTGCCATGCCCCGCGCCTACCGGGGCGGTTCGGCCAGGGCGGCGAGCGTCCTGGTCAGGATACGAATGTCGCCGCGCACCTCGCTCGTCGCGGTGGTGCGGCCCTGCTGCATATCGGTCAGCATACGATTCAACGTCTGCTCGATCGCGCGAAGGTGCGTTCTGGCAATCTCGTCGCCGCCTTGCGTGTCGGCCAGACGTTGCAAGGCCGGCCCCAGCGCGCTCTGCGATTCGGCGATGCGCAGCATCAATTGTTGATTGGCGCGCATGGTGTCCGTCAGATGGCTCAGCCGGTCGTTGAGGGTGACGATCGCCTGATCGGCCTCGACCCGGCTTTCCTCCCCGCGCGCGAGGGTCCGTTGCAGGGCTTCCATGTTCTCGGCGGTCTGTTCCAGCAGCGCCTGGACATAGACCGGGACCGAACCGTCGCCCTCCGCCAGGGCACCGGAGGCAAGGCGGGTCAGCCCGGCCAGCCACTCCTCCAGCTCGTTAAAGAACCGGTTCTGCGCCTGTCCGGCGGTCAGATCGAGGAAACCCAATACCAGCGCGCCGGAAAGCCCGAACAGGCTGGCCGAAAACGCCGTGCCCATGCCAGCCAGCGGACGCACCAGACCGGATTTGAGCTGGTCGAACAGCGCGTTCAGATCGCCCGACCCGGCGGACATGCCGCCGATCACGTCCGACACCGCGCCGATCGTGCGCAGCAGCCCCCAGAACGTGCCGAGCAGGCCAAGGAAAATCAGCAGTCCGGTCATGTAGCGGGACAACTCCCGCCCCTCGTCCAGCCGCGATGAAATCCCGTCCAGCAGGCTGCGCATCGCGGTCGCCGAAAGGGTCAGCCGGCGGTGTTCGCCAGCGTGCTGCCCCTCCCGTCCCGCGAGCATGCTGGCCATCGGCGCCAGCAGACGCGGCGACCGGATCGTCGAAATTTTGGCTCGATTGTTTTGATAGGTATCGAGCCAGGTGACCTCCCCGCTTAACCGCAGCACCTGCATCAGATTCCAGATGACGCCAAACCCCAACACCGCGAGAATCAGGCCGTTCAGTTCCGGGTTGTTTTTAAAGATCGGCTGCAGCGCGGGATAAAGATAGGCACCCAATGCCCCGATCAGGATCAGGAACAGCACCATGCGCAGCAGGTAGACGACGGGACGGGTCATGGTGCCTCACTCGGTGCGGCGCTGATATCGACGCGGTCGGGCGGCCCGCCGCCGGCTTGGTTGCCGAGCGCCCGGACCGTGATGCGCCGCGATGGTACGCCCTGATTCATCAACTCGGTTCGCGCCGCCATGGCTCGGGCCAGCGACAAGCGACGGGCCGAGGAAGGATCGTCCGATGTTCCCGCCGCATAGGCGATCACCGTGAAGGCCGGCGGGCCGCCCGCATAAGCAGTGCGCAACATCCCCTCGATCGCCGCGACGGATTCCTTGGACAGGTCCGTCTGGTCGGTGGCGAAGGGCAGGCGGAGGTTGGCAAGCGCGGATTTCGACGGCGCGGCGGCAGGTGGCAAGGCGGCTGTCTGCGTTGGCGCCGGGGTCGCGCCGGGCGGCGGGGCGGCGGGCATCTCGACGGCCGGCACCGGCGCGGCCGATGCCG
>CAIRCM010000221.1 GCA_903877125.1 uncultured Acetobacteraceae bacterium
ATGATCATATCCATCGGGGCGATCCTCAGCGCGCGTGAAGCAGTGTCTTGATCCCGGCCGACACCGTGTGCCGCCGCAATTCCCGCCGGGCGGCGGCGGCGTCGGTCATCCAGTTGAACATGATGGCGCGCCGGGGCCCGTCGAACGGCTTGTGCCCGTGCCAGGAGCAATCGGTGCGGCGAAACGCGATCAGCGTGCCGGCGACGGGCGGAACCTCCGCGATCATGTCGTCGAGGTCATTGGGGCCGCGGAGCAGCCGCAAACGCCCGCCCGCATTGGACCAATCGGTGTTGAGGTAGATCAGCGCGGTGACCACTTTGGTCGTGCTGTCCGTATGAATCTGCCCATCCACCGGCCGTGCACGTGCCCTTAGCGTCACCATCAGCGTCGACGGGTCCAGGTCCAGCCCGAATTTGCGCCCGAACGCCTCGGATATCGCCGGGGAGCGGATCTCGCGCAGCAAATCGCCGAAGGCGTCGTTTCCGGGTTTCGCCGGCGCCGGCAGCACACCGGGCAAATCCGGGCCAGGAAAGGCCGCTGCCGCGGCGACCGCGGTGTCCTGCGGCACGAACCCCGGCAACACGAGATGATCGAAAGGTTCCCGGTCCAGCGGCGTTGCCGCGAACCTGTCGAGGTCCAGGGTCATCTCACACCGCCGCCGAATGGCGTCCGGCGCCCGGCCGCAGCCAGGTATCGAACGCCGCTGCCACATTCCGCACGAAGGGGCGTCCTTCCGGTCGGACGCTCAGTTGCCGTCCGTCCCAATCCACCAAGCCGTCCCGAGCCATGGCCTGCAAGGCCGGCGCCGCATCCATCAGGGAAGCGAGGGGGGCGCCATGCCGAGCGGCTGTTACCGCCAGATCGACTGTGAAACCGCACATGATCTGCTCGATGACATCACGGCGCAGCAGATCTTCGTCCGTCAGCGCGATACCCCTGGCTATCGGCAACCGGTCCGCCCGAATCGCATCCCGCCATGCCGGCACCGACGGATGGTTCTGAACATATCCCTGGGGCAGGGAGCCGATGGACGAAGCGCCCAACCCCAGCAGGATCGGCGCATCGTCGGTCGTGTAGCCTTGGAAATTTCGTTTCAGCCGGGCGTTGGCCGCCGCTTGGGCCATGGGATCGTCCGGCAGCGCGAAGTGGTCCAATCCGATTCGTACATAGCCGGCATCCACGACCGCCAATTCGGCCGCTTGCTGCTGCGCGAACCGTTCCTCCCGTACCGGCAGGGCGTCGGAAGGGATCAACGCCTGGTGCTTCTTCATCCAGGGCACGTGCGCGTAGCCAAAAATCGCCACCCGGTCCGGACGCAGGGCCAAGGCCTGACGAACCGTGTCGCGCAGACCATTGGTCGTCTGATGCGGCAGGCCGTAAATCAGATCCAGATTCAGCGATTGGATGCCAACAGCGCGTAACCGAGCGGCGCATTCGGCGGTCAGCGCGAAATCCTGATGCCGGTTGATCGCCGCCTGAACCGCTTGATCGAAATCCTGCACGCCCAGACTGACGCGGGTCGTACCCATCGCCGCCAGTGCGTCCACGGACGCGTCCGACAGGGCCCTGGGATCGATCTCCACCGCCACCTCGGCGTCCTCGGCGACATCGAATTCCCGATGGATCGCCGTCATGATCGCAAGCATGGCGTCAGGCGGAAGGCTCGTCGGGGTGCCGCCACCCCAATGGATATGCCGGACGCACTGCCGCCGCCCGATCCTGCGCGCCACCAGCGCGATTTCCCGCTGCAATGTCTCCGCGTAGGAGAGCAACGGCGCCGCCTGCGTCACGACGGTCGTATGGCAGGCGCAGAACAGGCATAGCGACGCGCAGAAAGGCACGTGAAGATAAAGGGAAAGCGGCGCATCCGCTGGCATCGCGGCAAGCCAAGCCGCGTAGTCGTCCGGTGTTACCCAATCCGAAAAATGCGGCGCGGTGGGGTAGCTGGTGTAGCGCGGTACCAGCCGGTCATACTTCTCAAGTCTTTGCTGCGATTCCATGGCCCCATCATCGGGCCCGCCGCGTACATGGCCTTGACCTGGATCAAGCGATATAACGATCCGAAATCAGGAGGGCTCCATGGAAATCACCGGCCTTGGTTATGTTGGGATCGGCGCGTCGAACCTGTCGGACTGGTCGGATTTCGCGACGGGCTGGGTTGGCATGCAGATGGTCGAAAACGGCAATGCCAGCCGTTCTTTCCGAATGGACGACCGCCGCCAGCGCTTCACGATCGACCGCAGCCTGGCAGACGGCGACCGCTATTTCGGCTGGGAAGTGGCCGACAGCGCCGCCCTGCATGCCCTCGCGGCACGCCTGGAAGCCCATGGCGTCGCTGTCCGGCAGGAGCCCCGATCTCTCGCCGATCAACGTTTTGTCCGCGAACTCATCAGTTTCGCCGATCCCGGCGGCAACCGCCTCGAAGCTTTCCACGGCCCCGCCGTCGCCGACACCGCCTTCGCCCCCGGCCGCACCCATTCCGGCTTCCGTACCGGCGCGCTTGGCATGGGGCACGCGGTGTTCCACGTGAAGAACATCGACGATCTCCTGGGCTTTTACCGCGACATTCTTGGCTTCGGCGTCAGCGACTACATCACCACGCCGTTCCGAGCCTATTTCATGCACGTGAATCCGCGGCACCACAGCGTGGCGCTGATCGAAACCGGACGTGCCGATCTGCACCATCTGATGGTCGAGTATTACTCTCTCGACGACGTCGGCCAGGGCTACGACATCGCTTTGGGGGAGCCGGAGAAGATCGCCACCACGCTTGGCCGCCATCCCAACGACGCCGTTACATCCTACTACCTGCGCTCACCCTCGGGCTTCATGGTCGAGTGCGGATGGGGCGGCAAGGACGTCACACCCGGCAATTGGACTGCGTCCGAGGTTACGGTCGGCCCAAGCCTATGGGGCCACGAACGCGCCTGGCTGCCGGGCGAACAACGTGAGGCCGCCCGCGCCATGCGGCTGAAAGCGGCCGCCGACGGCCAACGTATGCCGGTCCAGGTGATCGAGGGCAATTACCAAAAAATCAGCGGCATATGCCCATGGTGGGACGCGAACAAAGCCGCTTCATAAGGGGAAGATCATCATGCCCAGAATACCGCTTAAAACCGGCAAAGCCGACGTGCCGGCCGAACATCACCACCTCGTCGACGGCGTGATGGAAGTATTTGGCGCCGTCCGCGGTCCATTCGGGGTGCTGCTGCACAGCCCAGGCATGGCCGAGTTGCTGCTGCCGCTGGTTCCTTTTGTCCGCGAAAAGAGCGTCGTCGACGATCTCCCCCGCATGCTCGGCGTCCTCGCGATGGTGCGCGAACGCGCGGCCAAATATGTCTGGGGTGCCCAGGTCGGCTATGCCCGCCGGGTGCATGTGCCGGAGCCGCTGATCGACCTCATCCGGTCGCAGGGGGACACGTCCGGGCTGCCCCAGGAGCAGCGGGATGTCATCGACTATGCCCGTCAGCTTGCCCGGACAAACCGCTGCGATCAGGCGTTGTTCGACCGTCTGCATGCCGCGCACGGCACCCAATGGATGGTGGAAATGACGGGATCGATGAATTTTTACGGATTTCTCTGCGGCATGACCAACGCGTTCGACGTCCCCGTGACCGAGGGCCTCGACCGCCTGCCGGAGTAAACTGGTACGGGTCCGGCGCGAAACGCCGGACCCAACCCGTTAACGCGGCAGCGACGTCCGCCCCATCAGGAACTGGTCCACCGAACGGGCGCATTGCCGTCCTTCCCGGATTGCCCACACGACGAGGGACTGGCCCCGGCGCATGTCGCCGGCGGAGAACAGCTTGTCCCGCGAGGTCCGGTATTCCACCGTGTTCGCCGCGACATTGCCGCGTGCATCCAGCTCGACGCCGGCTTGTTCCAGCAACGCGTTCTTGCGTGGTCCCAGGAAGCCCATCGCCAGCAGGACGAGATCGGCTTTCAACTGGAAGCCGCTGTCCGGCGCTTCCTTCATCTGCATCCGCCCGCCCTCGACCGTCCAGTCTGCCCGCGCGCAGTCGAGTGCGACGACCCGGCCGTTTTCGGAAACCGCGTCCTTGGTCAGCACCGACCAGTCGCGCGTCACACCTTCGTCGTGCGCATGGGACGAGCGCAGCTTGTTGGGCCAATCCGGCCAAACCAGCGGCTTGTTTTCCTTCACTGGCGGCTTCGGCATGATTTCGATTTGGGTGATGGAGGCCGCGCCCTGCCGGGCCGAGGTGCCGATGCAGTCCGATCCGGTGTCGCCGCCACCGATGACCACGACATGCTTGCCTTTGGCGCTGATGGTGCCCTTCGGCGCGGCGGCTGCCTCATCGTAGCCGGCGTCGCGCTTGTTCTGCTGGGTCAGGAAGTCCATGGCGAAATGGATACCGTCGACGGCACGATTGGGGACCGCGAGATCGCGGGGCCATTCCGCCCCGCCGGACAGCACGACGGCGTCGAAGTCCTTCATCAGGGCCTCGATCGTCACGTCGACCCCGACCTCGGTTCCGGTACGGAACTCGACGCCCTCTGCCTTCATCTGCTCGATGCGGCGATCGATCAGGTGCTTTTCCATCTTGAAGTCGGGAATGCCGTAGCGCAGCAGCCCGCCGATCTTGTCGGCCTTTTCGAACAGGGTCACGGAATGACCGGCGCGCGCCAGTTGCTGCGAACAGGCCAGACCCGCGGGGCCGGACCCGATCACCGCGACCGACTTTCCGGTGCGATGGCTGGCCGGCATCGGCACGATCCAACCTTCCTGCCATCCGCGGTCGACGATCGCGCACTCGATCGTTTTGATCGTGACCGGCGTATCGTCGATGTTCAGGGTGCAGGACGCCTCGCACGGGGCGGGGCAGATGCGACCGGTGAACTCCGGGAAATTGTTGGTGGAGTGCAGCACGGTCAGGGCGTTCTGGAACTGATCCTTGTAAACAAGGTTGTTCCAGTCCGGGATCATGTTGTTGACCGGGCAGCCGTTGTGGCAAAACGGAATGCCGCAATCCATGCAACGTGCGGCCTGGCCGTTCAGCACCTCGGGTGCCAGCGGAACGATAAATTCGTCGAACGATTGCAGGCGCACTTCGGGCTTCGTGTAGTGACGGTCCTGGCGCTCGATCACAAGAAAACCGGTCGGCTTACCCATAAAACTCTCCAAGCATGCTCTGGTCTCTGCGTATGCGGCGGCGGCGGTGGTTATTCCGCCGCTGCCAGTTGCTCCTTACGCAGGTCGGTCAAAGCGCGGCGGTAATCGCGCGGCATGACCTTCACGAAGTTCTTCAGCGCGCTGTCCCAATTGTCCAGCAGGGTCCTGGCCTTGGCGCTCCCCGTGAACAGCAGATGCCGTTCCACCAGGATACGCAGTCGTTCGGCATCGAAGCCCAGCGGGTCGCCCATGCCGTTGTCCTCCACGCTGACCGAACGCTGCCGCGGCCGGTTCGGCCCGTCGGCCGAGATCGCGGCGATCGGTTCGAGATCGACCTGCGCCATGTTGCACAGCGCCTTGAACCTGGCGTTGGGATCGTAGACATAGGCGATGCCGCCCGACATACCGGCCGCGAAGTTGCGGCCGGTATCGCCCAGCACCAACACGACGCCGCCGGTCATGTATTCGCAGCCGTGATCGCCGCAGCCCTCGACCACTGCGATTGCGCCGGAGTTGCGCACCGCGAACCGCTCGCCCGCCACGCCCTGGAAGTAGGCCTCGCCGGCGATGGCGCCGTACAGCACCGTGTTGCCGACGATGATGTTTTCACTTGGGTCGCGCTTGCTGGCCAGCGGCTGGCGAACCACGACCCGCCCGCCGGACAGCCCTTTGCCCACGTAGTCATTGGCATCGCCGGTCAAGGTCAAAGATACCCCGCGCGCCAGGAATGCGCCGAAACTCTGTCCCGCCGTCCCGGTCAGATTGATAGAGATCGTGTCTTCCGGCAGGCCGGCGTGGCCGTACTTTCGCGCGATTTCGCCTGACAGCATCGCGCCGACGGTGCGGTTGCCGTTGCGCACCGGCTTTTCGATCAGCACCGGGGTGCCGTTGGCCAGCGCCTCCGCAGCGTCCGCGATCAACACCCGATCCAGCGCCTTGTCCAGGTGATGGTCCTGCTTTTCGGTGTTGTAGATCGACACGCCCGGTTTCGGCGCGGGCTGATACAGAATGCGGCTGAGGTCGACGCCATGCGCCTTCCAATGCTCCACCGCATGTCGGGTTTCCAGCCGCCCGACCTGGCCGACCATCTCGTTGAACGTGCGGAAGCCGAGCTTGGCCATCAGTGCCCTGACTTCTTCGGCGATGAAGAAGAAGAAATTGATGACGTGTTCCGGTTGGCCGGTGAAGCGCTTCCGCAGGACGGGGTCCTGGGTCGCCACGCCGACCGGGCATGTGTTCAGATGGCACTTGCGCATCATCACGCAGCCAGCGGCGACCAGCGGGGCGGTGGCGAAGCCGAACTCATCCGCGCCCAGCAGCGCGCCGATCACGACGTCCCGCCCGGTGCGGAACCCGCCATCGACCTGTACGGCGATGCGTCCGCGGAGCCCGTTCAGCACCAGCGTCTGCTGGGTTTCGGCCAAGCCGATCTCCCAGGGTGAGCCGGCATGCGTGAGCGAGGTCAGCGGCGAAGCACCCGTGCCGCCTTCGTAGCCCGAGATCGTCACATGATCCGCCCGCGCCTTCGACACGCCGGCGGCGACCGTTCCCACCCCGACTTCCGACACCAGCTTCACCGAAATCCGCGCTTTGCCGTTCGCGTTCTTCAGGTCATGGATCAGCTGCGCGAGATCTTCGATGGAATAGATATCGTGGTGCGGCGGCGGGGAGATCAGCCCGACGCCAGCCGTCGAATGACGGACCTTCGCGATGTTCTTGTCCACCTTGTGGCCGGGGAGCTGACCGCCTTCACCGGGCTTCGCGCCTTGCGCCATCTTGATCTGGATGTCGTCGGCGTTGACCAGATACTCGGTGGTGACCCCGAACCGCCCCGACGCGACCTGTTTGATCGCCGAACGTTCGGAGTCGCCGTTGGGCAGGGGGACGTAACGGTCGGCTTCCTCGCCGCCTTCGCCGGTGTTGGACTTGCCCCCGATCCGGTTCATCGCGATGGCCAGCGTCGTGTGAGCCTCGCGGCTGATCGACCCGAAGCTCATCGCGCCGGTCGCGAAGCGCTTGACGATGTCCTTCGCCGATTCGACTTCTTCCAGCGGCACGCCCTGCTCGGGGAAGTTGAACCGCATCAGGCCGCGGATCGTCAGGAAGCGTTCGCTCTGGTCGTCGATGGCGCGGGTAAAGGCGGAGAATTTGTCAAGGCTGTTGCCGCGCACCGCGTGTTGCAGGTTGGCGATGGTTTCCGGCGTCCAGGCATGCGCTTCGCCGCGCAGGCGGAACTGGTAGTCGCCGCCGACGTCCAGCATCGACCGATAGATCGGATTGTCGCCATGCGCGGCCTGATGCCGCGCCACCGCTTCCGCCGCGATCTCGGGATAGCCGACGCCCTCGATCGTGGTCGCGGTGCCGGTGAAATTCTTCGCCACGAATTCCGACGACAGGCCCACCGCGTCGAAAATCTGCGCACCGCAATAGGACTGGTAGGTGGAGATGCCCATCTTGGACATCACCTTCATGATGCCCTTGCCGATCGCCTTGATGTAGTTTTTTCGTACCTCGTAGGCGGACAGGCCCATGCCGGTCTCGACCCGGATCTGTTCCAGCGTCTCGAAGGCGAGATAGGGGTTGATCGCTTCGGCACCATAGCCGGCCAAAGCGCAGAAGTGGTGAACTTCACGCGCTTCCCCGGTTTCGACGACCAGCCCGGTCGACGTGCGCAGACCCTGTCTGATCAGATGGTGATGCAGCGCGGCTGTCGCGAGCAGCGATGGGATGGGGATACGATCGGCCGAAACCGCGCGATCAGAAAGGATGAGAATATTGTGGTTGTCGAGCACCGCATCGGTCGCTTCCCGGCAGATGCGTTCAACCGCACGTTCCATCCCCGCCGCACCCTCCTTGGCCGGCCAGGTGGTGTCGATGGTCATCGTGCGGAACGCGCCACCGGCCTGGGTGTCGTCGATGGTGCGGATTTTGTCGAGGTCGCTGTTGGTCAGGATCGGCTGCGCGACCTCCAACCGGTAATGGTTGCCGGCGTGGTGCCCCAGCAGGTTCGGGCGCGGGCCGATCATCGACACCAGCGACATCACCAGTTCCTCGCGGATCGGATCGATCGGCGGATTGGTGACCTGGGCGAAGTTCTGTTTGAAGTAGTGGAACAGCAGCTTGGGCTTGTCCGAAAGCACCGCGATCGGTGCATCCGTGCCCATCGACCCGATGGGGTCGTCGCCTTCGCGTGCCATCGGTTCGAGGAAGAAGTTGATGTCTTCCTGCGTGTAACCGAACGCTTGCTGGTGGCGCAGCAGCTCCTCGATATTGTTCGGTCGGGGCAGAGCGCGCCGGTCGTCGCCTTCCGCCAGTTCCTCCAGCTTAAACTGGGTCTGCTTCAGCCATTCGGCGTAAGGGTGTTCGCCGGCCAGCTTGGCCTTGACCTCCTCGTCGTCGATGATCCGGCCTTCCTCCAGGTCGATCAGCAACATCTTGCCCGGCTGCAGGCGCCATTTGCGCACGATCTTCTCATCGGGCACGGGCAGCACGCCGGATTCGGAGGCCATGATCACATGATCGTCGTCGGTCACGACATAGCGCGCCGGGCGCAGTCCGTTGCGGTCCAGCGTCGCCCCGATCTGTCGCCCATCCGTGAAGGCGATGGCGGCCGGGCCGTCCCATGGCTCCATCAGCGCCGCGTAGTACTCGTAGAACGCCTTGCGCTCGTCGCTCATGAGCGGGTTGCCGGCCCAGGCTTCGGGGATCAGCATCATCATCGCGTGCGAGAGCGAGTAACCGCCGGCCACCAGGATTTCCAGCGCGTTGTCGATGCAGGCGGTATCCGACTGGCCGTGCGGGATGATCGGCCACATCTTGTCCAGATCGGGACCGATCAGGTCGGACGACATCGAGCGCCGGCGCGCATACATCCAATTGACGTTGCCGCGGACCGTATTGATCTCGCCGTTATGCGCCAGGAACCGGTATGGATGCGCCAGCTTCCAACTGGGAAAGGTGTTGGTCGAAAACCGTTGATGCACCAGGGCCAGCGCCGACTGGCACAGCGGATCGGTCAGATCCTTGTAGAAGCTGCCGACCTGGGTTGCCAGCAGCAGGCCCTTGTAGACGATGGTGCGGGTGGAGAAGGACGGCATGTACAGCTCATCCAGTCCCGGGATTTTCCGCTTTTCGGACAGGGTGCGCAGGTTGTTCAAGATCTGCTTGCGGATCGCGAGAATCTTCCGCTCGAACGCGTTCTGATCCTTGATGGCGGGGCTGGCGGCCACGATCGCCTGTTTGATCACCGGCATGGACGCGATCACCGCCGCCCCCAAACCGGCGGTGTCCGTCGGTACGTCGCGCCAGCCAACGAGGGTCTGGCCTTCCTTGGCCACGACCTCGGCGAAATGGGTCACCGCATGGTTACGCGCCACTTCCTCACGCGGCAAAAAGCACATCGCGACCGCATAGCGGCCAGCCGAGGGGAGGGATTTGCCATGCTCCGTGGCCCACGCACACAGCAGCGTGTCCGGGATCTGGATCAGACAGCCCGCGCCGTCGCCCATCAGCGGGTCGGCGCCAACAGCGCCACGGTGGTCAAGGTTCTCCAGGATTTTTAGGCCCTGACTGATGATATTGTGAGACTTTCGGCCCTTGATATTGACGACGAAGCCGACACCACAGGCGTCATGCTCATTGCGGGGATCGTACAGGCCTTGTCTCACAGGGGATTCCATCGTCGAACTCTTCTCCTAGCGCAATAATATAGCCGGGCGCGCAAGACCCCCTTGTGCCGAACCACGCACGGCTTTGCAAGATCGTGCCGCATTGCAGCGTAAACGATGCCGCGAACCGGGCACAAGATGCCTCACACTATAGTTCGAAAACGCAAAGCGCTATTGTGCGCGGCGCAGAAATCGCCCGAAGGCGGCCAGCGTGGCATCCGACACGTGATGTTCCAGCCCTTCCGCATCCTGCTCGGCGGCTTCCGCCGGAACGCCCACCGCCAGCAGCAGGTCCACGACGATGCGGTGCCGCGTACGCACGCGTTCAGCCAGAAATTCTCCGGCTTCGGTGAGGAATACGCCGCGATAGGGCTTCGCGACTGCAAGCCCCTCCCGCTTCAGCCGGGCGATCGTCTTGATCGCGGTTGGATGCGACACGCCCAGCCGGCGGGCGATGTCGGTCGGCCGAGCCTCCCCGCCAGTGCCGATCAGGTCGGAGATCAACTCGACATAGTCTTCCATTAGCGCACCCGACTGGGCGGTGCGCGCCTTGCCGAAGCGGCTGGCCTGCGTGGGTTCGGCCGGAAGCTCCGCCCGGCCAGCCGGACTCTCCGGCGTATGCTTGGGCGTACGCCCGAGCGAACGCCCAATCGAACGCCCAATCGAACGCCCTCTGGGGGATTCGGACATGATTTATTTTTACCGATCAGTCGCCAGTGAGCAAACTGATGTCCAAACCGAAGGTCTGCAACAGCAAAATCAGATTCAGGGCCATCACCACGGCCGTGGCCGCCCAGGCGATGACCCGCTGGGCGCGGCGCGGGACGAACGATCCCATCACGTCGGCGCGGCCGGACAGCAGCAAAAGCGCGATCATCGGCACCGGCAGGACCAGACTCAGCACCACCTGGCTCCCAACCAGAGCGTCAGTTGCGTTCGTGCCGGCCAGAACAACGACAAGCGCCGGCAGCATGGTGATCATCCGCCGCGCCCAAAGCGGGATCCGGAACCCGACGAAGTCCTGCATGATCGCCTGACCGGCGATCGTGCCTACGACCGAACTGGCAATGCCGGACGCGAGGAGGGAGGCCATGAATGCCCCGGCGGCGGCAACGCCCATCAACGGCAACAGGGTGCGATAGGCGGTCTCGATCTCCGCGACCTCGCCATGGCCCTGGTGAAAGACGACCGCCGCCATCGCCACCATCGCCATGTTGACCAGTCCGGCGATGCCGAGGGCAAAGAACACCTCGCGATTGGAATAGCGCAGAACCTTGCGCCGCGCCGCGTCGGTCGCGGCCGGCATGCGGTTCGCCGTCAGCCCCGAATGCAGATAGATCGCGTGCGGCATCACCGTTGCGCCAACGATGCCCACCGCCAGCATGACACTGTCCGCGCCATCGAGTCGCGGCACGACGGTGTGGAACGCGAAGGCCCCCCAGTCCGGTGGGGCGATCGCGAGTTCGATCAGATACCCAAGTCCGATGACCCCGACGAAGCCGGCGATCACGACTTCCAAGGGGCGGAATCCGCGCGATTGCAGGGACAGGAGCGCTAATGTGATGGCGAAAGCCACCAGCAGTGCCGGCAGCATCGGCATCCCCGTGAGCAGACTGAGCCCGATCGCCGCGCCAACCAGCTCGGCGAGATCGGTCGCCATTGCCGCGCCTTCGCTGGCCAACCACATCGCGAAGACGACCGGCCGGGGGAAATGCTGGCGGCACAGACTGGCGAGGCTTTGGTTGGTCACGATGCCGACGCGGGCCGACAATGCCTGGAAGATCATTGCGATCAGGTTGGCGAGCAGAACGACCCACAGCAGCATATAGCCATGCCGCGCGCCAGCCTGAATGTTGGTCGCGAAATTGCCGGGATCGACGTAGGCGATCGAGGCGATGATCGCCGGCCCCGCGAATGGGAGAATCGACCGCAGGCCGCGACGGCGTCCGGCGATGACATCCCGCCCGGCTTCAACGGTCCGGTCGGTCATCGTGCCATAAGGGGCGATTGCCTGGCTCAAGCGGGTTCCCGGATCACATGTGGCCGATGGCAGGATTTATGCCATACAGCACAGTATGTAGCCTAGGCTACATTTTCAAGCCTGCATCGCGCCCTCCCGACGGTCCAACCAAGAAAAAGCCTCAAAACACGGCGAACCGCGGTCCTCGTCACGGTCCGCGACGCCCCCCGTTACCCGCCTGTCGGTGTTTCGAGGTAGTCTTGGTCACCCAGTTCGGGAGAATGGCTCCTCGCGCGATTGGCGTCGCGGACAAGCAGCCCGGCTGGGTGCTAGACGCGGCGTCTGAATCAACACTTGGTCGGAAATCCTGGCATCCTGAAGGAGACTCCCATGCGTTTTTTGATAGTTCCCGCCATCCTGCTGCTCGCCGCTGCCGGCGATGCGTCGACCGTGACCGTCGATCATCCCTGGGCACGCGCGACGGCCGGCAATGCCACGACCGGCGCGGCCTATGTGACGCTGACCGAGACCGGCGCGGCCGATACGCTGACCGGTACCAGCACGCCCGCTGCGAAGACCGCCGAGGTGCATGAAACGATCAGCGATAACGGCGTGATGAAAATGCGGCCCGTCGGTCCCCTGCCGCTGATGGCCGGCACCCCCGTGAAAATGGAGCCGGGCGGTAAGCACATCATGCTGATGGGCCTGAAGGCGCCGCTGAAAGCCGGCGACAAGTTTCCGCTGACGCTGACCTTCGCGCATGCCGCGCCAGTGACGGTCACCGTCGTTGTCGAAGCCGCCGGCACGACTCTGCCGTCAATCAATGGCATGGGCAGCATGCCCGGCATGCCCAGCATGAGCGGCATGGGTTCCCACATGCATTGATGCCGGCCGGCTTTCCCCCCAGGACGGCGTTGCTTCCCGACGGGCCTGTCCGGCCTGTCGGGGCGGCGGGACAACCGCGTGTGACCCCGTCATCGTGGCCGGCGCGGAGGGCCACCTTTGGCCTTTCGTCGCTGTTGCTGCATTTGCTGGCCATTGGGCTGCTAAGTTGCGTCATCGCGAAGCTGGCACCGCCCGATCGGTCGCAGGAAGCCTCTGTCGAGATGGTGTTCGAAGCTGCGCCCGCGGGGTTGCCGCCACCGGAGGAACTGCCGGAGCCGGTCGCGGAAGCGCAACCGCCGCCCCCACCGGACATGACCCCGCCGGATACCTCGCCGCCGGACTTGTCCCCTCCGCCCGAGCCGTCGCCCGCGCCGGCAATGGAACACCCGCCGCCTCGGCCGAAGCCGCCGCCGAGGCCCACACCGCGCATCGTGCGTCCCCAACCCGCGTTACAGCCTGCCGAACCGGCTCCCGCTTCGGCCCCCGTCACCGCGCCCGCGGCCGCACAGCGCCCGCCGGCAGTGGATCCGGGTTGGCAGAGCAGTGTCGCGAGCTGGCTCGCGTCGCATAAAAACTATTCGGACGATGCCCGCCGCCGCGGGGACCAAGGACGCGTCGTCATCCGCTTCACCGTCGACCGCTCGGGGCACGTGCTGGACGCGGAGGTCGTCTCCAGCGCCGGCTCCTCCCGCCTGGATGACGCGACACTGGCGATGTTGCGTGGCGCCACGCTGCCGGCTTTTCCGCCTACGATGACCAACGAGCGCGTGACCGTCACGACATCGGTGCGCTACACGTTGCGGTAATGGCTGTCTTGCCTGCTAGAGCACGATAGGGTCAAGCTGACCCAATCGTGCTCTGTAAGGCTTTGTTTGATCGCGTGATTCACGCCGTCGTGTGATTCCACCTCTGGCGATCATGCTCTACGGCGGTGCGCCGATCACGACCCGTACCGAGCGGGGTACGGTGGGATCGAATGTTGCCTCCGGCTTGATCCCAGCGGCGTCCAGCGCCTGCTTGATCAACAGCGCATCGGCCGCCGGCTCGATCGCGCTGCGATTCTGAATCAGGATCCCGTCGAACGCGGTCAACGTGCCGGCGGTATAGACGCCCTGATCCTCGACCTCCCAGCCGGGGATGCTGGACAGCAGTTCTACCAGATCGTCCTTGAACTGCCGAGACAGCAGGCTGTTCAGCCGGACGACCACTTTGATCTTCTGGCTTCTGCCGATGGCGAAAGCCCGAAACAGTTCCCACTGCGTATCGCTGATACCCCAGGCCGCCGGATCGCGCGCCCGTTCGGTCGACCGCCCGGGCGCCGTGCTTGCAGGCGGGGCACCAAGGACGAACACCGAACTGCCCGTTGACTGCGCCCGGGCGACGACGGGCAGAAGGACCAGCAGGCCCAACGCGAGGCCCAACGCGCGGCGGTTTAACGACATCGCCCGACTACACATGCCAGAGCTGCGCGAGCCGCGCGTGATCGGTGAGCCAGCAATGCCCTGCCTGCCGCACCAGTTCAAGCGAGTCCAACATCGCTAGCCCATCTTATTCACCGTTCTATTCCGCACACACAAATTATCGTGCCGCGCTTGGCGTAGGCACGCCTTCCCCTCTGCTGGTTTGACCGCGTTTTGGACCATATCTGGCAGGCGCTGGGGGTTGGCTGGCAAGGGAC
>CAIRCM010000222.1 GCA_903877125.1 uncultured Acetobacteraceae bacterium
GTCCCTTGCCAGCCAACCCCCAGCGCCTGCCAGATATGGTCCAAAACGCGGTCAAACCAGCAGAGGGGAAGGCGTGCCTACGCCAAGCGCGGCACGATAATTTGTGTGTGCGGAATAGAACGGTGAATAAGATGGGCTAAGACCCGCCGTCGCCGCCGCCCGCCTCGCCCCGGGGCTATGATGGCATCATCGACCGCAACAGGAGGCCCCCATTCGTTTCCCGACACTTGCCGCGCTGACGATCCTGTCAGGCGCGATTGCCATCGGCACAACGTTCGTTGTCCAGGCGCAACCCGCACACCTCCCGCCCCCCAATGGCCCGATGGGTGGCCCGATGGCCGACGAGGCCGGTCCAGGCCCGCACCCGCCCTGGATGCGCGGACCGGGTCCCGGCATGGGCCCGATGCATCACGGTCCAGGATTGTTCGGCCTGATGTATCATCCCGACGATCGCAAACTCACGCCGCCGGAAGTCCAGAAAATCGCCGAGGCCTTCCTGCTCTGGAACGGCAACCGCACCTGGAAGGTGACCGAGGTCGCGGCGGATAGCGACGGTAAAGTCAAATTCGCCTTCGCCACCGCCGATGGCGGCGTGATCGCCCGCTTCACCATGGACACTAAAACCGGTCGCATTGCCCGCGTCGGCTGATCGCTCGATAAGGGGGAATGCATATTCCCCCGCTGCCTTTGCCCGCACAGCGCGCGTTGGACCTGTTGCTCCTCCAGGACCCGGACTTGGCCGGGGTTCTGGAGCGTGCCGGGCCATTGCCCTGGCGCAGCCGCACGCCCGGTTTCCCCGGCTTGTTGCAGGCGATCGTCGCGCAACTCATCAGCAACGCCGCCGCCTCGGCGATCTGGAACCGCCTGCGTGCTGTTCCCGGCGCCCTGGACCCCGTGACATTCCTGGCACTGCCGGACGAGCCGTTGCGTGCCGCCGGTCTCTCCCGGCCAAAGGTCGCGCACGCACGAGCGCTGGCAACCGCGTTCATCGACGGGACACTCGACAACGACGCCTTAGCCCGGATGGACGATGCAGACGCGATCCGGACCATCGTTTCGGTGCGCGGCCTCGGCCCCTGGACTGCCGAGGTCTACCTGCTGTTCGCGCTCGGTCGCCTGGACATATTTCCCGCCGGCGACGTCGCGCTGGCGGCCGCGGCCGCCGATCTCAAACAACTCCCCGAGCGGCCAAACCCAACCGCCCTGCGGCACTTGTCGGAGATGTGGCGCCCACACCGCTCCCTCGCGGCGCGTCTCTTGTGGCATCACTGGCGCCACATGACCGGCAGGCCGGCGATGGACGATTTGCAGGTGGTCTGAAGCGACCGCCTGGAAGACGCCGAAAAAACTTAACGGTTCGGTCATCATTACCACGTTACAATCCACCCCAACCCTTGCGCATGAGATATACAGCTACCAAATGCACTGATCGCCGGAGGACGCCTTGATAATCTTTCTCGTCATCGTACTGCTGCTGGCGGTGGCTCTCACCGCGCTGTACATCCACGACAAGCGTCAGACCGCGCACACCATCCTGCGCAACTACCCCGTGATCGGCTATTTCCGCTACTTCGCCGAGATGCTCGGCGAATATATGCGGCAATATCAATACCTTCCCGACTGGTCCGAACGCCCGTTCAACCGCCTGGAACGCTCCTGGGTCTACCGTTCGGCAAAAAACGTCTCCAACCTCCGCAGCTTCGGCAGCGAAAACGTTCCCAGCTTCATCTTCCGCAACGCCGCATTCCCGGTGCTGGATGAGGAAAAGCGGCCTTGGCCCGGCAAGGTCATCGGCATCGCCGAGGGGCCGGGCGCCTGCAAACATCCCTATACCGCGAAAAGCTTCTTCAACATCAGCGGCATGAGCTACGGTGCACTCAGCCACGCCGCGGTCTCCGCACTGTCCCGCGGCGCGAAGATGGCCGGCATCTGGATGGCAACCGGTGAGGGTGGGCTCGCCCCCTACCACCTCGAAGGAGGCTGCGACGTCATCATGCAGCTCGGCACCGCAAAATACGGTGCACGCGACGCCCAAGGCAATCTGTCGGAAGACAAGCTGCGGGAAATCGCGGGACACGAACAGGTTCGCATGTTCGAGGTCAAACTCGCCCAGGGGGCCAAACCGGGTAAGGGCGGCATCTTGCCCGGCGCGAAGGTCACCGCCGAAATCGCCAAAATCCGCGGCATCCCCGAAGGCGAAGACAGCATAAGCCCGAACCGCCACAAGGACATCGGATCGATCCGGGAGTTGGGCATGTTCGTCAACCGCCTCCGCACGATCACCGGCAAGCCGGTCGGGGTGAAGTTCGTGCTCGGCGATCCCGCATTCCTCGATGAATGGTTCTCCGACTGCGTCGCCCACCCCGAGGGCTGCCCGGACTACGTGCAGATCGACGGCGGCGAAGGCGGATCGGGTGCCGCCCCCGCGCCCCTGATGGACTACGTCGGGCTGCCGATCACCCTCGCACTCGGCCATGTCGCCGCGGCTCGGGAGCGCCACGGTCTGAAGGAACGGGTGCGCATTATCGCTTCCGCCAAGCTCGTCACCCCGGACAAGGTGGCCTGGGCGCTGTGCATGGGGGCGGATTTCGTGTCCTCGGCCCGCGGCTTCATGTTCAGCCTGGGCTGCATCCAGGCGATGAAATGCGGCTCCGGCCATTGCCCCACCGGCGTCACATCGTCGATCCCAAGCCTGATCTCGGGCCTCGACCCGACCGATAAGGCAGTGCGCGTGATGCACTACGCCCAGCGAATGCGCGAAGAGGTCGAGATCATCGCCCATTCCTGCGGGGCAACGGACCCCACCGGTTTCCTGCCACGGCACGTGACAGATATCGAACGTGGCGTGGGTGGCTTCCGGGCAGCACAGGGCAGCGACTGACCCTCTGGGGTGGGGAGTTGCGCGGCCACCCGGGCTTGACAAAAATCCCGCCGAGAGACCCTAACTGCCACGGGGCAACAGGGGAGCTGCGAGTATGCGTAAGCTGATCGACGCAAGCGTCGCAATCGGCATGGTCGCCGGGTTGGTAATGTTCGGGACAGGCGCATGGGGTGCCGACGTGGCCGACCAGGCGCGTGACTCCGCGGCCCATCTAGGCCGCGTGATCGGCGCGGCGACAACCTGCGTGTTCATCGCGCCGCCCCGGGTTGCGGCAGCCGAGATCAAGCTCAAGGACCTCGTTGCCAAATATGCCGCGGCGCACCCCGATGTAACGGACCTGCAAAAATCCTATGACCAGGGTTTCGGCGAAGGAAAGACATTGGTGCCGATGAAGAAGACCAACTGTGCCTTCGTCGAGAACGACCTCGCCGACGCCGAGCATCTGAATGAGCTGGCGGTCCCCTATACGCCGCGTTAACCATCGATCGCTACGGCGGCGGCGTGCCGTCGAAGCAGCCACCGCGAGAGCAACGTCGAGCCCTATTTGGGCCGATATTGCAATGTAAACCGACATACCCCCGCCAAAGGACATCGGAAAATCGCCAAATCGAAAATTTAATGACAAATTACCCGGCCCCGCCCGCGGCCTGAGCACCAAAATATGGACGCAGCCGGGAGTGGCGCGGGAAACCAACGCCGAAACGGTCTACCCAATGACACTCCGTCATTTTCGGTCCGACATCGGCGTCCGGCTCGCCCTCGGCGGTGGGACCATCGGGGCCGGAGTATGAGATCTCTGGCACATTGGTCGATGCCATCCGCCGCTACCCCGCTTGGCATTGCATCGGATCCCCGGTCGGGGCCCCATTCCGGTTTGGCGCCGAAACCCAGCCCATGATTTGGGGCTTGACACGGGCGCTCCAGAATCGTGAAATCCGCGAAGGGCGTTAAAAAAAAGACCATTGCAGCCCCCAAATTGGGCACTCTTCGAACAGAGGTTGGCATGAAGCGTAATTCGTTGAATAAGTTGATCAGCCTGTCGCTTCTGGGCCTTTTCGTCGGCAATCAAACATCCGTCGCCGCGACATCGCGCGCGGCGGCGGAACAGACCGCTCTCGGAATCGGTCGCACTGTTGGCGCCGCTGCCAGTTGCCCGGACGTCGCACGGCCCCGCATCAAGGGCATTGGCGATCAGTTCGCAGCCGCGCTGGAAAAATTCAGTAGCAACCCGCAAGATGCGACCGCGATTCATGACGCATACGATCAGGGCGTGTCCTTCGGACAGAGGGCGATCGACACGCATCAAACGGATTGCGCGACCGCGGACCGCGATCTGGCGGGTTTGGAACGCTCACCCCTGACCCTCGCGGCGGCGGACAGCGCGGCGGCGCCCCCGCCACCCGCGCCCCCCGCACCTCCTCCTGTCGCACCCGCGCCTCCCCCGCTCCCAACGGTCCGTGGCGTGACAGACCAGGAAATCCGGTTCGGCATGGTCGCGCCGTTCACCGGGTCCGCGAAATCCGGCGGCCTCCAGTTGAAAATCGGAATCACGACCGGCTTCAACGTCATAAACGATGCAGGGGGTATCAACGGGCGAAAGCTGACGCTGTTCGCGCTCGACGACGGCTTCGACCCGACGCGCACCCTGGCCGCGGTCAAGACCTTGCATGAACAAACTCAGGTCTTCGGTTTCATTTCCAATTTCGGTTCGATCACCGCGGCAGCCTCGTTGCCCTATATATTGCAGAACCGGACCTTGTATTTCACCCCCTTCGTGGCGGCCCCCCTTGTGCGGCGCGAACCGCCAGATCGTTATGTCTTCACCTACCGCCCCAGCGCGGCGCAGGAAACCGCTGCGATCGCACTCTATTTGATGAAAATCCGTCGTTTGAGGCCGGAACAAATCGCTGTGTTCGCACAAGGCGACCTCTTTGGCGACAACGGGTATGACGGCGTATTGCGCGCCATCCGTCAATTCCGTCCCAATAGCGACGTGCCGGTCATCCTGCATATGACCTACCAAAGCGGGCCCACGGTGGACGTCAGCGCCGCAATCGCGCAGTTGCAGCAGTATCAGAAAAGCCACGCGTCCAGCCCGATCAAAGCAGTCATTATGATCTCGCAGCCGCTGCCCGCCGCGAAATTTATCGAGAAGGGGCACGACGCCGCGCCTGGGTTGATCTACACCAATGTGTCCGACGTCGTCGCCAGCACCTTCGCTGAACAGCTCATGCTGCTTGGGCCCGAATACGCGAACGGCGTGATCGTGACAGAGGCCGTGCCGGAGCCGGGCGGTTATTCCTCCCTCGCGCTCGACTTCAAGACCGCGCTGAAAAAATATTTCCCGGATGAAGAGCCCAGCTATACCTCGCTCGAAGGGTTTTTGACCACGCGCCTCCTCGCCGAAGCCCTGCGAAAGGTTGGCCCGCAAGTCGATACCGAAAAGGTGGTCGATGCGCTTGAAAGCCTGCATGATCTGGAACTTGGCGTGGGCGCCCCGCTCGGCTTCAACCGGATGGATCACCAGGCCCTCCACAAGATATGGGGAACGCAGCTCGATGCGGCCGGTCATTATCAGCCGTTCGATCTGGAGTAAGTTGAAGGTGTGGCGCTTCCACAACAACATACCGCACGGTTCGATATAAGCGGGGAGACGACGGAATGAAAACCGGACTATGGATATTGCACCTTCCGGTTTTTCATTTCCTCGTTTGTTTCAGTTTGTTTGCTTGGCCGGTAACGGCCTCTGCCGATGACATGATCGTTCGCCTCGCCGGGTCGACGATCGTTGGGCGCAGCGCGGCGTTGGAACTTGCGAAAGCATGGGCCAGCTTTTTGAAGATCGGCACGACACAGATCGAATCCAGCCTCAACCCAATGGATTACGACGTCATCGCGCAAGGTGCCGAAGCGGCCAAGCAATTGACGATCCGCATTCGCGCCGATGGGAACGGAGCCGGGCTGGAATCGTTGATCCGCGGCGACGCCGATATCTGGATGGGATCGCGTCTCCCAAGCCAGTCCGATATCGACTTGATGAAAAGCCATAACGTCCCCAACCCGCCAAGTCTGGCAAATCTGCTGGCGCCGGATTCAGAACATCTGATCGGTCTCGCCGCATTGGCGATCGTGGTGAATCCTCATAACCCGGTGCCATTGCTCACAGCCGTGCAAACCCGGGACGTCTTCGCCGGGAAAGCCGCGAAATGGGACTTGGTGGGGGGGCCGCCAAATGCCGTGATCGCACGCTATATGCTCGATACCAATTTCGATGAAACCGATATGTTCTGTAGTGTAATCATGGGCAACGGTGACCCGGGCGCGTGCCTGCATGCCATGCCCACACTTGGTGCGGCCCCATTCGGGCAGGAAGAAGAACTCGCCGGAACCGTCGCGGGCAACCCATCCGCCATCGGCGTCGTCGAGTTTTCCGCTCGCGGCAGCGCCCGCCCGGTTCCATTCGCTACCGCCTGCGGATCGGGCATTAAACCCAGTATGTTTCGCATCAAGGCGGAAGAATACCCGCTGACCACGAGACTTTATCTGATAACGGCTCCAGGACGGTCATTGAGCCCGACGGTCAAGGATTTTCTGGCCTTCGCGACCGGACCGATCGGACAAGCCGCGATCGCGTCGGCCGGGCTGCCCAATCTGTCGCCCGACATATCCGACGCAAATTACGGTCCGGAACGCCTTGCTGGCGTGGCGGACGCGATGGACAATCGGCGCACCGTAATCTCAGCGGAAACGGTTGCCGCTTTTACAGCGGCAGTCAAAGGTGCGGACAGATTGTCGGTGACGTTCCGATTTGCCGCGGGCGTCAGCACACCCGACAAGGAGGCCGACGCGAATATCGAACGCCTCGCCGCCTTCCTCCGCCAGCCCGGCCATCAGTACAACGACATCGCCTTGGTCGGCTATGGCAGCACCATCAATGACGCCACCGACCCCTACCCGCTGTCCCGCCGCCGCGCGGATGCTATCCGGGATATGATGCTCGTCGCCGGGGTCACGCAGGCCCGGTCGGTCGGTGTCGGTCCGGCCGCCGCCGTGGCCTGCAACCTCGACCCGGTGACAGCGGCGCTGAACCAGCGCGTCGAGGTCTGGGTACGCCGCCGGTAGGCGCCGGCATAGGGTCTGACGGCCGCACCAAGCGAGCCCCCCCCAAACGGCAAACGACCGACCGGCGATCCCGCGTCGCCTGTAGGCTCGAATCGCGCGAAATCATGGCTTGCGCCCGGACAGTGTCGATGGAAACATAATGGGCGGAAACTGCTCCAACCAAGCACGTCGCTACTGACACAATCCGCATCGAGAACCGCCGGTCTGGGCGACCCCCACAGGCAATCGAAGCCCGCCTATCACGCTGAAAATCGAACCGGTTGAATCACAGCCGAACCACGTTGCAAAGAGGCCTGAATGTCGCGCAAGCTTTTTAAGACGGTACTCTTCCTATGGCTTGCGGGCCTTTTAGCCGGCAGTCAGCCCGCAACTGCGGCCCCGACGATGGCCGAGATGCAACAATCGGCGCTTGCCATGGGGCGGGCCATCGGCGCCGCGACAGGTTGCCCCGATATCGCTGCCCCCCGTGTCAAGGCAATCGGCGATCGGTTTTCAGCCGCTCTGGCCAAACCCGGCAACGATGCGCAAAACGCAACCGCCGCGCGCGAGGCATACCTTCAAGGCATGGCCTTCGGACAAAGGGCGATCGAGACACATCAGACGGACTGTGCCACGGCGGAACGCGACCTGGCGAACCAGGAACGGGCCCTGGTGTCGTTCGACGCCACGGCGCCAGCGCCAGCCCCGCAGGCTCCAGTTGCCGCGGCCACGGCACCGGCCGCCCCGGCTCCGGCCGCGCCGCCACCCGCCGCGGCTGTTCACGGGGTTACCGATCAGGAAATTCGCTTCGGCATGGTGGCGGCATTCAGCGGCCCGTCGAAGACATACGGACCTCAACTGAAAGTCGGCATTATGACCGCGTTCAATGCGGTCAACGCCGCCGGCGGCATCAATGGCCGAAAGCTGACCCTCTTTTCCGAGGACGACGGTTTCGATTCCACCCGAACGCTCGCCGCGATGCAGAAGCTCTACGAGCAATCGAACGTGTTCGGCTATGTCGGGAACTATGGAACGCCAACCACGATCGCCGCACTGCCATTCGCACTATCGCACCGAGCGATTTTTTTCGGGCCTTATGTCGGCGGCAATGTGGTTCGGCGCGATCCACCCGACCGCTACGTCTTTGTCTATCGTCCCAGTGTCGGACAGGAAACCGCCGCGGCGGCGCGTTATTTGTTCACGATCCGGCGCTTTCGACCGGAACAAGTCGCAGTCTTCGGACAAGGCGATGCCTATGGCGATCTTGGGTATGAGGGGGTTATGCGCACTATTCGTGCGCTGCACCCGAACGCCGATGTGCCGCAGATACTCCGCATGAGTTACACAGTTGGCGCCACCGTCAATGTCGATGCGGCTGTCGCACAGCTTCAACAATACCAGCGAACGCACACGGCCAACCCCATCAGGGTCGTTATCATGGCGTCGACCAAGCTTCCCGCCGTGAAATTTATCGAAAAGACCCACGACGCGGTGCCTGGACTGCTTTACACGAATGTGTCGGGCGTGGGCGCGAGCGATTTTGCCGACGAACTCATGCTGTTGGGTCCGGCCTACGCCGCTGGAAACATCGTCACGCAGGCAGTGCCCGCGCCAGACGGCTATTCCAGCGTCGTGCTGGACTACAAGGCCCAGCTTTCCAAGTATTTCCCCGACGAAACGGCCAACTACATCTCCCTCGAGGGGTACTTGTCGGCCGTCGTTTTGATTGAAGGAATCCGACGGGCGGGGCCCAACCTCGATAACGAACGCCTCGTCGATGCTCTGGAAAGTATACAGAAGCTCGACTTGGGCATCGGGGCGTTGGTCGGATTTTCCCGAGCCGACCACCAGGCCATTCACAAGGTTTGGGGCACCGAACTCGACGGGACCGGCCATTACAAGGCAATCGAACTCGAATAGCCCCCAACAGTGCCGCCGGCTCGGGGGCCCGGCCAAGGAAAAGACAAGTGGATGGCGGGCTTTTCAGCAGGTCGCTACAAGCGCCCGCCATCCACGACCCACAGTTGGCTCGTGCACATCCTGCTGTCATCGGACCCAAGCCATAGCACCAGATTCGCGACATCCTCGGGATAGACCTTCTCCTTCAGACACTGCGCCCGCATCAGTTCCGCCTCCGCTTCCGGCGTCAGCCACAGATCGATCTGCCGCTGCGTCATGATCCAGCCCGGAATGACAGTGTTCACGCGGATCCCATCCGGCCCGAGGTCGCGCGCCATGCCTTTCGTCAGCCCCTCCACCGCCGCTTTGGCCGTCGTATAGGCCGGCATGCCGCCGTGGTTCGTATGCCAACTGATCGACCCGAAATTAACGATCGATCCCCCGCCCGCCGCCTTCATCATCGGCGCCACCGCCTGAATGGCGAAGAACTGGTGGCGCAGATTCGTCGCCATCCGCTCGTCCCAGAAATCCGGCGTGACGTCCTGCCAAGCATGTCGCTGATCGTTGGCGGCGTTGTTCACCAGCACCGTGACCGGCCCCAGCCGCGCCCCAACCGAGGCTATCGCTGCCTGCAGCGCGCCGATGTCGGTCAGATCGCAGTGCTGAAAGAACGGTTCGGGGTGCCCCGCCTCGCGCACATTCGCGCACAACGCCTGGGCCGCTTCGTCCGCGATATCCACGAACGCCACCCTCGCGCCTTGCCGGGCAAAGGCCGAAACCTCCGCCGCGCCAATCCCGCTCGCACCGCCGGTGACAAACACAACACGGTCACGCAAACTCGGATAAACGGCAGCCGTCATGACGAAAACTCTCCCAACCGGGCAACGATCGCCCGGATCAACGCGGACGGAGGCGGATCGATCGGCACAACGATCGGATGCTCATCGTCCCCCGGCGGCTCCAGCGTGGCGAACTGACTGTCCAGCAGCGCCGGCGGCATGAAATGCCCCTTCCGCGCCCGCAGCCGTTCGCCGATCAGCGCCTTCGTCCCGTCCAGAAACACCAGCACATCCGCCCCAATCACCGCCCGGTAGCTGCGCTTCAACGCCGAGCAGGCGATGACGCAGCGGTCGTGGCGAGATGCTTCGGCGGCGATGGCACGCAGCCAGGGCCAGCGGTCGTCATCGGTCAAGGGTGTGCCGGCGGCCATTTTCGCGACATTCGCCGCCGGATGGAAAACGTCGCCCTCCAGCAACGTCCACCCCAGATGCCCGGCGACACCGGCGGCGACGGTGGTCTTGCCGCAGCCGGAAACGCCCATGACCAGCACCGCTGTCATTTCTTCGCCGGTGCCTCCACATGCCCGCCGAAGCCGAAGCGCATCGCCGACAGCACCTTTTCCGCGAAGGTGTGATCCTGACGCGACCGGAAGCGCACGAACAGCGATGCCGCCAGCACCTCGGCCGGGACCGCTTCCTCCACCGCCGCCTCGACCGTCCAGCGTCCCTCGCCGGAGTCTTCCACCACGCCCGAGAACCCGTCCAGCGCCTCGTCCTTCGCCAAGGCGGCCGAGGTCAGGTCGAGCAGCCAGGACGTCACCACCGACCCCCGCCGCCAGACCTCGGCGATGTCGCCCATGTTCAGATCGAACCGCATATCCTCCGGCAGTTTCGGCGACGCGCGGTTGCGCAGGATGTCGAACCCCTCGGCCATCGCCTGCATCATGCCGTACTCGATACCGTTATGGATCATCTTCACGAAATGCCCCGCGCCCACCGGGCCCGCGTGGATATACCCGTGCTCGGCGCGCGGATCCCGGCCCTCCCGTCCCACCGTGCGCTCGATCGTGCCGATCCCCGGCGCCAGCGCCTTGAAGATGGGGTCGAGGTGGTTCACCGCGTCGGTGTCCCCCCCGATCATCAGGCAGTAACCGCGCTGAAGGCCCCACACACCACCCGACGTCCCGACGTCGAGATAACGCAGTCCCTTCGCCGCGAGTTCCTTGCCGCGCCGCACATCGTCCTTGTAGTAGGTATTGCCGCCGTCGATGACGATGTCGCCCTTGCCCAGCAAACCAGACAAGGTCGCGATCGTGTCCTCGGTGATCTTGCCATGCGGCAGCATGACCCAGACCGTCCGAGGCGAGCCCTCAAGCTTCGAAACGAGATCGGCCAGCCCACTCGCCTCGACCGACCCGTCGGCCCCCAGCTCGGCGACCGATTTCGCATTGGCGTCCCACACCACCGTCGAATGGCCGGCCAGCATCAGCCGCCGCGCGATGTTCGCGCCCATCCGTCCCAAGCCCACCACGCCGATCTGCATCGCGTCCTCCCGTTGAATCGTCGGGTTGCAAACTGCCACAGGTGCGCGACTTGGCGAATACCCGCCCACACGCTAGCGAGGGTTGGCAAGCACATCCTGCGGGGCCATGGAACGACCGATGGGACAAACTGAAATACACACCATCCCGGATGGCCTGCCGTTGCCGCAGCGCTGGGTGGCGATGCTGGCGATCGCCGTGTCGGTCGGCATGACCGTGCTCGTCGGCGGCGTGGCCAATGTCGCCCTGCCCACCATGGCCAACGACCTCCACGCCTCCCCCGCCGAGTCTATCTGGGTGGTGAACGCCTATCAGCTTGCGGTAACCGTCACATTGCTGCCCTTCGCCTCCCTGGGCGACATCTACGGCCACCGGCGGGTCTATTGCTGGGGCCTGGCACTCTTTATCGTGTCCTCGCTCGCCTGCGCACTCGCGCCCAACATGACCTTTCTGGTCGCCGCCCGCGTCATCCAGGGCTTCGGCGGGGCCGGAATCATGAGCGTCAACGGCGCGCTGGTGCGCTTCATCTTCCCACGCGCCCAGCTCGGCCGAGGCATCGGCTTCAACGGCCTCGTGGTCTCCGGCTGCTCGGCGGCCGGCCCATCCGTGGCCGCCGCGATCATGGCCGTCACATCCTGGCCATGGATATTCTTCGTCCAGGTACCCCTGGGCCTGCTGGCGTTCGTCCTGTCGCTGCGTTTTCTGCCGCGCACCCCGCTGGCCGGCGCACCGTTCGATCCGCTCAGCGCATTGCTCAACGCGCTGACCTTCGGACTGTTCATCACCGCCCTCGACGGCGTCGGACGAGGCCAGCCCGCGCTCACCATCGGTCTGGAGTTCGTCGTCTGCGTCGTCATCGGGTTCGTATTCGTAAGGCGCCAACTGGGCCTGCGCGCACCGATGCTGCCGGTCGATCTGTTCGCCAATCCCGTCTTCGCGCTGTCGTCCGCAACCGCCGTCTGCGCCCACGCCGCACAGGTGATCGCGATGGTGTCGTTGCCGTTTTATTTTCAGTACATTGAAGGCCTTTCGCCGATCGATATCGGTATGCTGATCACCCCCTGGCCGACGATGCTGGTCATCATGGCACCGATTTCCGGCCGCCTCGCCGACCGTTACAACACCGGCATGCTGGGAGGCATCGGGCTGGCGATCATGAGCGCCGGGCTCGTGTTGGTGCTGACAATGCCGGCCCAGGCAGCACATTGGAACGTCGCATGGCGGCTGGCGGTATGCGGGCTGGGGTTCGGCTGTTTCCAAACGCCCAACAACCGCCTCCTTATCGGCAGCGCGCCCCCCAATCGTGCGGGGGCCGGCAGCGGCATTTTGTCGACATCCCGTTTGCTCGGGCAGACCACGGGCAGCGCGCTGGTCGCCCTGGTCTTCGGCCTAACGGCGGGTTCGGTCGGCTTGGGGACACAGATTTCAATTGGCGTCGCCGCGGCCTTCGCCGGCGTCGCGATGGTGCTGAGTTCGCTGCGGATGGGGTGGCGGTAGGGACGCTGCGATCCCCAACGCCATCTCCGGCCATCTGAAGCGTGATCCCCGAAGGCACACACAAGGTCTACCGTGTCCGTGAAACCCTGTTCAAAGCGTTCAGCAAAGCCGCGCGATCCCCGTCCAGCAGTTGATCCACCGTCCAAGGGCAACGCCCCGGCAACGCGCCGAAACGCTCGATTCCATCGAAATCCTGCGCCGACAGCGTGACGCAACGGCGCCACAGCTTCTCCAAGTCGATCCTTTGACGCATAGACGGCACAAACCGGTTCTCGGCCTGTGCCAAAAAGGCTGTGATCTCATGCCCCCAATGTCGCACCGCTGAATCGTCCGGCATCAATGTCAACTTGATCGCATGCAGCATGGTCTGGAGCCACAGACCCTCAACCGCGCGCAATTCGGAATTGCCCACATCCTCGATCTCTTCGGCCACATGCTGCCAGTCGACGCCGTTGACCCGCTCGCCACGAGCGACACGGCGAAGCAAAGCGGCCTGGTTCTCCGACCAAACCACGATGTCCGTATCGTAGAGGACGTCATTCACGGCCGTTGGTGTCCTTCACTGCGGCGCGTGAAGGTAAACCGAGCAGGCCGAGCGGCGCGACACAATTCATCGGGTCTACCCCAACAGATCCCGCACCGCCGTCACCACCGCTTCGGGCGCCTCATGCGGCAGGAAATGCCCGGCCACCGGGATCACCCGGCGCTCATAACGTCCAGCGAAATGCTTGAACGCGCCCTCCGACTGTTCCGCCGGCCCGACGCCATCCGCTTCGCCATGCAAAACAATCGTCGGAACCCCGATATGGGGTTGCGCCGCCAGCAGTTGCTCGATCGCCTCCAACGCTGGGTCCCCCGGCGCATTGCGGTGCCGGTGTCGATACGACTGGATCACCACATCGACGAAATCCGGATTGTCGAAACTCACGCCCGTCGCCGCGTATTTGGTATCCGAAAAATTCCAGTTCGGTGACCAGAGCTTCCACAGCAGCCGGCAGATCTCATGCCGGTTCGCGGCCAGCCCCGCCCGTCCGCGTTCGGTGTTGAAATACCATTGATACCAGTGCCGGTACTCCTGCTCCGCCTCCGCCGGACGGCCGGACTGCGCGATATTCTGGATATTGTAGCCGTTGATGCTGACCAGCCCGATCGCCCGCTCCGGCCACAGTGCCGAAACCACACACGCCGCTCGCCCGCCCCAGTCATAACCGCCCAGCACTGCCTTTTCGATCCCCAACGCATCCATGAAATCGCGAAGATCGGCCCCCAGCGCCGCCTGCTGCCCCGATCGCGGCGTCGATGCATGCAGGAACCGCGTCTGCCCGTAACCGCGCAGGTACGGGACGAGCACTCGGCACCCATGCTCCACCAACGGCGCCACGCACCCATCGTAGGCGCGGGCGTCGTCGGGAAAGCCGTGCAGTAAAATCACGGGAATGCCGCCTTCGAGGCCGCCAGCCTCATAGGCGATGTCCAGCGTAGGGGTGCGAGCGAACAGCATCTTACTTCGCCGGGTTGTTGGTGACTGCCCCGCCGGTCGCGGTACGACCGCCGTCGACGACATATTGCGCGCCCGTGATGTTGCCGGCCAGATCGGACGACAGGAACATCACGAGGTTGGCGACTTCCTCGGCCGTGCCGTACCGCCCGATCGGGATGCTCTGCTGATACCGGGCGCCAACGGCGTTCGGATCGCCGGGGTTGATCTGCGCCTCGACCGAATGGATCATGCGTGTATCGATCGGACCGGGACACACGCAGTTGACCCGCACGCCGGCTCGCCCGACTTCCCCCGAAGCGGTCTTGGTCAAGCCGATCACGGCGTGTTTCGACGCGACATAGGCCGGCATGTTCGGCGACCCAACCAGACCGGCGACCGAAGCGGTATTCACCACCGATCCCCGCCCCTGACGGATCATCACCGGCAGCACATGCCGCATGCCCAGGAAGACGCCCTTCACATTGACCGCCATGACCCGGTCGAACATATCCTCGTCATATTCGGCGGTCGGCGCGATCGAACCCTCGATCCCCGCGTTGTTGTAGAAGCAGTCGATGGCGCCATAAGCGTCGAGCGTGGCCTTCACATAGGCCTGGACGTCGGCCGATTTGGTCACATCGGCGCGGGTGAACATTGATTTGCCGCCCTGCTGGCGGATGATCCCCGCCGTCGCCTCTCCGGCCGACTGGTCGTGATCGACCACTACCACCGTCGCGCCCCGGCTGGCGAAGCCCATCGAGGTCGCGCGGCCAATCCCGTTCCCGGCGCCCGTGATCAGGACGATTTTACCGGTGAAATCCATTGTTCCCTCCAAGGAAGTCTGTTGGGCGGCATGCTACCACGCGATCCCGGCCGACGGAACGGGCTGTGTGTCGTCCGCCGGTGCCAAGGGCGCATCTGCCAGCATCGCCTTCAGCCGGGGCACCATAGCGCCGTATTCCGTCGCCCCTGCGTCGCTCGATACCGACAAGCCAAGCGCTCGCGCATTACATCATTCGGTCGTTGCACCAAACGCTTCGTTGCCCGAAACTACGGGTAGTTGGAAAATCCGCCGCCATCTACATTCTTCACTTGGCACGAACCTATCGCACTGCCTTGCCCGAGCTCGGGGAAGAACGTGTGGATGTGCAGCCGGAATGGCCTGATCTCAACCCGATCCAGCACCATGCGATACGCGGTGGCGGGAAATGTCCCGGTTCCGCTGGCATACCGTCCGCCCCGCACGATGGTACCCCCGAACACGATCGTCGCACGCATGCCGGTATGGGCGGTACGGCGGGGGTTACCCATCGTCGCGGTACCGTTGAACAACTGATCGCGGGCCCAGACGCCGACCATGCTGTTCAGAACATCCACCCCTGCCGCAATCATTTCCGGCCGGGACACGAATGCGGTGAAGGCGGCGATGCCGCCATTGCGGGTTTCCCGCTCGGCACGCTCCGCCAATCGAACATTGGTGATCACATAATGCAGCGCCTGCGCATGGCCGACCGCATCGAGGCCACGGTATGGCGTCGGCTCGTTCTCATACCAGCCCGTATAAACTTTGACGTACCAGCCGACCGAATCACGTCATGCCGGCGAGTGGGCAGCCGCCACGAGTCAATCATTGCGCGGTCTGGTATCAGACGCCCGCAGGATCGAATCAACGTCGGCCAAGGTTAAAACGGGTTGCGCCAAGCGCGCCTCCTGCCATGGGTGATCGCGTGTGCTTTATGGACCATCCGTCGCGCTGAAGAAACTGATAACGTGGTGATGTAGCACTAATTGCCGCCCGTATCCTGCCCGAACCCTCGATCGGCACCAGCCAGACAAGCCCGCACGTACCCGGCGAAGGACCGCCCAACCTCGATACGAAACACGGTCATCCCGGTGCGCCACAGCACGATCTCCGCCTTACCGAACAGCGTCCGCGTGCACATTCCAACCGGAAACGTGTGCGGTGCGAGGTCCAGCGCGCAGAACCCGTTCAAACGCCAGGCGGCATCGGCGTCGGCCAGTTCGATCGTTTCGAATCGATCGGACACATCCACCAGGCTGGCACCATGCGCGAGGCCGATTACCCGCTCGTCAAGCTGAAAATCCCCCATCACGAGCCATTCATCCGGCCCGAGCCACAACGCCGCTCGTTCCCTCGCCCTGACCGCACGGTTGGCAACCGTTCCAAGCAAAACACCGAGCGCAAGCCCAATCGCACCAAGCGCCGAAGCCGGGGCGCGCACGATGAGCCGTGTCGTCGCGCGGGGCGCCGGATCAGGGAGCACGGCAGGACGGCGTGCCAGCCGCGTGATATGGCTGTCCAACCGCTGGCCGTCCGGATCGTGAAAGACGGGAGCCACGATGCGCACGGCCACCGAACCATCCTTTGCCGGTATGCTCGCGCCTTCCCCTATGCGCGCCCTCCCCCCCGCAAGCAGCGCCAGCGCGATCGAGCGGCCGAGTGTCGCGCTGAAATAAGCCGAGGTCACGTGCCCGATGCCAACCCCGTCCAACACCACCTGGGCCCCTTCCTCGGGGACATCGGCCGGATCCTCGGTCAGCAAGCCAACCAACTGCCGCCGATCGGGGCGCAGCATATCGGGCCGCTGAAGCGATCGCTTACCCACAAAATCCCGCTTGCCCCGCCCAACCCTACCAAATCCCAGATCGTCCGGTATGACAGTGCCGTCGGTTTCCTGGCCAACGATGAAAAATCCCTTTTCGGCCCGCAGCACATGCATCGCTTCCGTGCCGTAGGGCGTCGGCGTGCCCGTCGCGATCAGCGCGTCCCAGACCAATCGCGCCTGGCCGGCGGGCACTGCGATCTCGAACCCCGCCTCCCCGGTGAAGCTCACCCGGAAAATCCGTGCTGGAATGCCGGCGACACGCGCCTCGCAAACGCTCATATGCGGCATCTCGCGCAGATTGGCGTCGTCCGTCAGTGCCTCCAGGATCGATCGGCTGTGCGGCCCCTGCAGCGCAATCGTCGCCCAATGTTCCGTCGTGGAGGTGAGCCAGACGCGCAGTTCCGGAAACTCGGTCTGCAGGTAATCCTCCAAATGGTGCAGCACCCAGGCCGCACCGCCGGTCGTCGTGGTGACGTGGAATCGGTCCGCGGCAAGGCGCGCGATGACCCCATCGTCGCGGACGAACCCGTCTTCCCCCAGCAACAACCCGTAGCGGCAGCGCCCGACCGGCAGGGACCCGACATTGACGGCATAGATGCGATCCAGAAACGCCGCCGCGTCCGGCCCGACGACCTCGATCTTGCCCAGTGTGCTGGCGTCCAAAATCCCGCAGGCATTGCGCACCGCCAGGCACTCCCTGGACACCGCTTCCCGCATGGTCTCCCCCGGCTGAGGAAAATACCGCGCCCGCTTCCAGGTCCCCACATCCTCGAACACCGCCCCCTGCGCCACCGCCCAATCGTGCATCGGCGCGTGCCGGATCGGTTCGAACAACGCGCCCCGCGCGGGCCCGGCGAGCGTGCCGAACGTCACAGGCGTGTAAGGCGGCCGGAACGTCGTCAGTCCAACCTCGGGCAAGGCCCGTCCAGTCAATCCGGCAACAGTCGCCAACGCGTTCAGGTTCGAGGTTTTCCCCTGATCCGTCGCCATCCCCGTCGTCGTGTAACGCTTGAGGTGCTCGATCGCGCCGAACCCCTCCTGCGCCGCAACGGACAGATCGTTGGTCGTGACGTCGTTCTGGAAATCGACGAAGGCCAACGGATGTGCCGGCGCGGCCTCCGGCGGCAACGACGCGCCCAGCGCCGCCACACCGTCCAGGACGAACGTCCGAGGCACACTGGCCTCGCCGGCCGCGTAACCCGAATCGAGGCAGCCTGTCAGATCGAACACCCCCGAGCACGCGCCCGCGCACCGCACCCGCGCCGGTGAAACGTCCGGCAGATACACGCCAAGCACCGGATCGAAGCGCAGCTTGCCCCGCGACTGGGAAAACAGATGCACGGTCGGCGTCCAGCCGCCCGACATCAGCAACGCGTCGCAGTCTATCGTCCCCTGCCCGTTCGCGACCCGCAGGGCGGCGATCCGCTTGCGCCCCACCGAACCCTCCACCCGAGCCCCCGCACGCACGATCAACCCGGCCGCGCGCGCGATATCGGCAATCGGGCCGGGCCTGCGTCGCTGGTCGAGGATCGCAACGATCTCGACTTTGGCGCGCTGAAGATCGATCGCCGCCCTGTAGGCGCTGTCGTCGTTCGTCGCGATCGCCACCGCCCGACCCGGCGCCACCGCCCAGCGCGTGGCATAGGACCGCGCCGCATCGGCCAGCAGCGTGCCGGGCCGGTCGTTGTTCGGGAACACCAGCGGGCGCTCGATCGCCCCAGTCGCCAGGATGACCTGCCGTGCCCGCACCAGCCAAAGACGTTCCCGCGGCTGATCCGCTTCGGGGGTGGGCAGATGATCCGTCAGACGCTCGACCAAGCCGATCATGTTGTCGGGATACCAACCGAATGCCGTTGTGCGCGGCAGCAACGTCACCCGCCCCCGCAGGCTGTCGAGGCTCTCCGCCAACCATGTCGCGGCAGGCTTTCCGTCGATCGTCGCCGTGGTCTCGCTCAGCAACGAACCGCCGAGTTCGGTCTGTTCATCGCAAATCATAACCCGAGCGCCGGTGCTCGCGGCGGCAAGCGCCGCGGCGATACCGGCGGGACCGGCACCGACGATCAGCACTTCGCAATGCGTGTATTGCTGCGTGTAGCAGTCCGGGTCCGCCACGACCGGCGCACGCCCGAGACCGGCCGCCGCCCTGATCGCCGGTTCGTAGAAAAGGGCCCAGAACGAAGGCGGCCAGAGGAAGGTCTTGTAGTAAAACCCCGCCGACAGCAACGGACCGAACCAGCCGGCCGCCGCTCCGAAATCCCATCGCAGCGACGGAAACCGGTTCTGACTGGTCGCGTTCAACCCGTCGTACAGCTCGACCTGGGTCGCCCGCAGATTGGGCGCGATCCGCCCGCCCCCCCGGTCGACCGTGACCAGCGCATTCGGCTCCTCCGACCCGGCCGAAAGCACCCCGCGCGGACGATGATATTTGAACGACCGGCCAACCAGATGCACCCCATTGGCCAGGAGCGCCGAGGCCAGCGTATCGCCGGGATGTCCTGTATAGGCCCGGCCATCGAACCGAAAATGGACAACGGCGGCGCGGTCGATGCGGCCCCCGTCGTCCAGGCGGAAGGGCTGAGTCATGGCTTTGCCGTCCCGGTAATCTGGTCGGTCACCGTATCCCGTGTCGCATTGAAGAACCGCCCGCAGCCGAATTGGTGCCGCCATCGCTCCCGGTGCAGCCCCTTCGGATTGGTCCGGTGATACAGGTACGCCGCCCAAGCCGCATCGTCGACCGCCGCCGGATCGACGGGCCGAACGATGCCCGCTTCGCCGCCATAGTGGAACTCGTTCTCGGGGCGCGGACCGCACCAGGGGCAGGGAATGAGCAGCATCAGTGCGACACCGCGGCGGCAGCGGCCTCATCGATCAGACGCCCGGTCCGGAACCGGTCCAGACCGAACGGCGCCGCGATGGGATGTGGCTCCCCACGCGCGATGGTCGCGGCGAACACATGACCGGATCCCGGCGTTGCCTTGAACCCGCCCGTGCCCCAGCCGCAGTTCACGAACAGGCCGGGCACCGGGGTCAGCCCAATGATCGGCGAGCGATCCGGCGTGACATCGACAATTCCGCCCCAACTGCGCAGCATCCGCAGCCGCCGAAAGCTTGGGAACAGCTCGCAGATAGCCTCCAGCGTATGGGAGGAAATGTGCAGCCCCCCGGCCTGACTGTAGGAGGTATAGGCATCGGTACCGGCACCGATCACCAGTTCGCCCTTGTCGGACTGGGAAATGTAGGCATGCACGGTGTTGGACATCACCACGCAGGGCATGACGGGTTTGACCGGCTCGCTCACCAGCGCCTGAAGCGGGAAGGATTCCAGCGGCATTCGCACCCCCGCCATCCCCATCAGCACGCTGGTGTGCCCCGCGGCAACGACCGCGACCTTGTTGGCGAGGATCGTCCCCCGCGTGGTTTCAACGCCCGCGACGGCGCCATTCGGTTGCCGGGAAATGCCGGTGACCTCGCAGTTTTGCACGATATCGACGCCCATCGCGCTGGCACCGCGCGCGTAGCCCCAAGCAACGGCATCGTGCCGGGCAACCCCGCCACGCCGCTGCAACGCCGCCCCCAGGACCGGATACCGAGCATCGGTACCGACATGCAGCGGCGGGCAGAACGCCTTGGCCTGTTGCGGCGTCAACCACTCGTTGTCGATACCCTGCAGCCGATTGGCATGCACGTGCCGCTTGAAAACCCGCGTGTCGTGCTCGTTATGCGCCAACATCATCACCCCGCGCGGGCTGTACATGACGTTGTAGTTCAGCTCGCCAGACAGGGTTTCCCACAGTTTCAGCGCATGCTCGTAAATCGCCGCGCTCTCGTCCTGAAGGTAGTTGGACCGGATGATGGTCGTGTTGCGCCCGGTATTCCCGCCGCCCAGCCAACCCTTGTCGAGCACCGCGACGTCGCGGATGCCATGCTCCTTCGCAAGGTAGTAGGCCGTCGCCAGACCGTGACCGCCGGCGCCGACAATGACCACATCGTAGGCCGGTTTCGGTTCGGCCTCCCGCCATTGCCGGGGCCACGCCGCTCCGCCAAACGCCTGACGTGCGAGGGAAACCAGAGAGAATCGCATCCCACTGAGTTTCGTCCCATCCTCGGCGCCGCGCAAGCAAGCGCAGCAGCGAAAAAAACGGGCGGCTCGGCATTATGCCGAACCGCCCAAGTTTGGCGCCTCGCTTCGGGCGCCCAGGGGAGGAAACAGAACCACGCAGTGTGGGCCTGCGATTGGCAAAATACCGACGATAGGTTAATAAAAAGTTAACAGGACCACGAAATTTGCCGACTCTTGCAAATTATTTTCGGCCCAACCGGCGGCTATCGGAGCAAACCCATGATCCCCAAGCGGAACGGACCCCTCGTGGGTCTCAAGGTGCTGGAAATCGGCCACTACATCGCCGCCCCCTTCTGTACCCGCATCCTGGCCGATCTCGGGGCTGAGGTGATCAAAATCGAACCGCCCGGCGGCGATCCGTTCCGAGGCTGGGGTGCGGCGGTCGACGGCAACTCGGTCTGGTTCAGCATCCACGGGCGGAACAAGCTCTGCATCGAACTCGACCTGAAGAAGGAACGCGAAACCCTCCTCAAGCTCGCCGCCCGCGCCGATGTGCTGGTCGAAAACATGCGCGCCGGCCAGTTGGAACGCTTGAAACTCGGCCCTGACGTTCTGCACTGCGTGAACCCCAGGCTGACCATCGCCCGCATCTCCGGCTACGGTCAGGACGGGCCCTACCGCGACAAACCCGCCTTCGGTGCGATCGGGGAGGCGATCGGCGGCCTTCGCCATCTGACCGGGCACCCCCAGGGATCGTCCGAGTTGCCACCGCCGCGCTGCGGCATTTCGATCAGCGACGATCTCGCGGGCATGTACGCCGCGATTGGACTGCTGTCTGCCTTATGGCAACGCGATGTGGCTGGGACCAATAAGGGCCGGGTGATCGACGTCAATCTGGTCGACAGCGTATTCAGCCTGATGGAAGGCATGCTGCCCGAATACGCGATGGATGGCCGCGTGCGCCAACCGGTGGGCGCGGCGATCGAAACAGCGGCCCCCACCAACACCTACCCTTGTGCGGACGGGCGCTGGCTGTGTATCGCGGGCAATTCGGACCTGATCTTCGCTCGCCTGATGGCCGCGATCGGAAGACCGGAACTGGCCAGCGAACCGCGTTACGCAACCAACGGGCAACGCTGCGCGGCACGGACAGAACTTGACCAGGTCATCGCCGCATGGACAAAAACGCTCCCGGCCAGGGAAGCCGAAGCGGTCTTGGAGGCCGCCGAAGTCCCCTGTTCCCGCCTGTTCGACATCGCCGACTGCGCGTCCGATCCGCATTTCCTCGCTCGGAAATCAGTCCAATCCGTGGACGATCCGCTGATCGGTCGCACGCTGCATCCTGGACCGGCCATCCGCTTCGACGGTGACCGGCCGGAGGATGTCGTCGCCTGGACCGGGCCGGCAGTGGGCGCACATACGGACTACGTGCGCAGAACCCTGCTGAACGAACCCTAAGGCGACGCTGGCAAATAAGTGCGCCAGCACGCCAGCAAAGTTGCCGCCAAAAACATAACCTTGGGGCCTGATCGACACCGCTGATCGATCCGATTGATGTTGAACAGGCCCTAAGACCGCCGCTGGCACCCTGCGCTGCAGGACAATCGCAAATCAAAGACGAGCCGATCTGCCCGGCCACGGATCCCGGGGTCCTCGTCCTGTCGCCTCGGGGTCAAAAAGTTCTTGCTTTGTTCCGTTGATCCTGCTACATGCAAACCGAATGACCCAGACAGCCCCACCCACCCCTGCTA
>CAIRCM010000223.1 GCA_903877125.1 uncultured Acetobacteraceae bacterium
AGAGGACGGCGGCGGTTGCGAATTCCGGGGCGTTGACGCGGGTGCCGACGGTCGCGGCGAAGTGCCGAGCGTGGGTGATGAGGGTGGCGAGGACGCGGAGAACAGCCCCGATGCGCCCAGGGATGGGGCGGGGTTTGGTGGTAGGCGGGGTGGGTGGGGCTGTCTGGGTCATTCGGGTTGAACGTAGCAGGGTCAAAGGAACAAATCAAGAACTTTTTTAGCCATGGTCCAGGGCTATCGAGTGAATCCGCGGGCTGCGCGATACCGGCCAAATTGCCGCCGGCGGCTGGATGAGACACCGATTTCGTTCACCACGAAGGCACGAAGAACACGAAGACGATACAGTGGGCGAGGACAGCAGGTCGCCGCTTCGCGGAAAATTTCGTGTGCTTCGTGGCGAACAAAAGCGGTCTTGCCTCCGCTTGGACCCGCCGGACAGGGCCGAAGACATAGGATTTTCGTTTCGGGATCTTCGCCCGATTGCCCTGGAGGCTGGCCCCGCTCGCATTGACGCCCCGGCGCGCCTATCGCAGGCTCGCGCCCAACACTTCCGAGGAGGAAACGCCATGTCGCGCCCGTTCGAAGGCATCCGGATCATCGACATCACGCACGTGCTCGCGGGACCGTTCGCGGCCTATCAGCTTGGACTGATGGGGGCGGACGTGATCAAGGTGGAGGACCCCTCGGATCCCGACCAAAGCCGCGATTCAGGGACCGACAACGATCTGAACCATGGGCTTATGGGCACTGGGTTCCTGACCCAAGGATCGAACAAGCGGGCGATCACGCTGAACCTGAAATCCGCGCAGGGGCAGGCGATCCTGAAGAAGCTGGTGGCGACGGCCGATGTGTTGGTGGAGAATTACCGGCCCGGCGCGTTCGAGGCGTTGGGGCTCGGATATGAGGATCTCCGCAAAATCAATCCGAAGCTGATCTACGCGTCGTTCTCCGCCTTCGGACATGGCGGGCCGAAGCGGGAGCGGACGGCGTATGACCACGTGATCCAGTCAACTTCGGGCATCATGGCGAGCACCGGGACGCCGGAGACCGCGCCGATCAAGATCGGGGCCCCGGCGATCGATTACGCGACGGGGACGATGGGGGCCTATGCCTTGTCGGCGGCGCTGTTCCAGCGGGAACGCACCGGGCAGGGGCAGCGGATCGACATGGCGATGCTGGACGTGGCGCTGATGCTGCAAGCGAGCCTCGCGACCGGCTATCTGCGCAACGGGGTCCACCCGAAGCCGAACGGCAACAAGATGGGGCATGCGACGAGCCAGGCGTATCGGACGAAGGACGGAATGCTGATGATCGGGGCGTCCAATCTGCGGCAGCAGGCGCGGCTGTGGCGGGCGATCGAGCGGCCCGATCTGGTGAAGAAGACAAATGACGAGCGGCACGACGACTACGAGAATGAAACGCGCGTGCTGACCGAACTGATGTTGACCCGCACCGCGTCAGAGTGGGAGGACTGGTTCCAGGAACGTCACGTCCCCGCGTCCCGCGTGCGCACGATGGGGGAGGCGCTGGCCGATCCGCATCTGGCCAGCCGCGGGCTGCTGCACAAGCATGAAAATGCACCGGGCGTGCCGGGATCGTTCACAGTGCCGGTGGCGGCTTTCAAGTTCGGGCATGACGGGCCGAAAGTAGATCGGCCGCCGCCGATGTTCGGACAGCATAATGACGAGATTTTGGGAGAGCTGGGGTATTCGGCGGCGGATATCGCGGGGTTCAAGGCGGCGAAGGTGATCTGACTCCACCGCCCCATCGAAGAAAGGGAAAGCCATGCCAGACAAGCGCCCCGCCTATGTGATCGCCGAAGTGGAGATTACCGACCCCGCAGCGTTTCAGGCCTATGTGGCCGAGGCCGTGCCGACCCTGGCCCCCTATGGTGGGCGAATCATCGCCAACGCGGCGCCCGACGGCAAGGAAGGGGCTCGGTCCGCTGGGAATATCGTGATGGTCGCGTTCGACAGCATGGCAGACGCGCAGAAATGGTACCATTCCGATGCCTACAGCCCGGCGATCAAGATGCGTCAGAAGGCGGCTAACACGCGGCTGTTCATCGTCGAGGGGGTGCCCTGAGGGGATTTTTCTGCGGAATATACGACGTGGAGGGTTCCGAGACATGAATATTCGAACGATTGCAGCTTGGTTAGGGCCATATTCGGTCGCCGCATTGACGCTGTTCGCGGCGCTCCCGGCGATGGCCGAGCCGGTGCTGGGGCCGCTGGATTGCGGGCGGGAGGCAACGTCGCGGTCGCTGAACAGCGGCAAATCGACGTTCGTCACCTTCGTCAATCAGCTCGACGAGGCAGTGCGGGTGTACTGGCTTAATTTCAGTGGCCGGCGGGTGTTCTACCGAGACATCGAACCCGGGGAGCGCTACCGTCAGCAGACCTTCGTGACGCACCCCTGGGTGATCACCAACAGCAACACCGAACATGGTGCGGGACAATGCCTCGCGATCTTCCAGCCGGTTGCGTCGGCAGGGGTGGCGGTGATTCAGTAGACGGCGCGGTTCAATCCAGCATATGCCCAAACCGGGCGGCCTTGGTCGCCAGGTATTCGTCGTTCACGCCGTTCGGCGCGAAGGCGTGGGCTTCCCGTCCGACGATCTCCACCCCGCAGGCCTGCATTGCGGCGACCTTGTCGGGGTTGTTGGTCAGCAGGCGAATCCGCTTGATGCCGAGTTCCACCAGCATGAGCGCGGCGACGAGGAAGTTGCGTTCATCGGCGCCCCAGCCGAGCACGCGGTTGGCATCCAGCGTGTCCAGGCCACGGTCCTGCAGGGTGTAAGCGCGTAGCTTGTTGATCAGGCCGATGCCCCTACCCTCCTGCGCGAGATAGAGCAGCACGCCGGCGCCGTCCTCGGCCATGCGTTGGATGGCGCCGCGCAGTTGTTCGCCGCAGTCGCAGCGCATGGAACCCAGGAGATCCCCGGTGAAACATTCGGAGTGGATGCGCACCAGCGGCGCCTCCGCCGTCTCCGGGCGTCCCACCATGATCGCCAGATGTTCGATGGCCGAGGCTTCGGCGCGGAAAGCGACGACGCGGGAGTCGGCCGCGCCATTCAGGGGCACGTCGGCACTCGCGACCTTACGCAAGCCGAGGGTTTCGCCGGGGGGGTATGCGAGGATATCGGCGGCGGGGACGGCGAGCAGGCCACGTTGGGCCAGCGCGTCCTGGATATCCGGGCCGACGGTAACGGACAGCAACGCCGGCAGCAGGCGGCCGAGCTTGGCGAGCGCGATGGCGGCCGGGGCAAGCGCCGGGGCCTGCGTGGGGAGGAGTGGGGTACGGGTTTGCGGCGCGGTCGGGTCGGCGAAACCGCGTAGGGCGTCGGTCGTCAGCAAGTCCGACGGCACATGCGCGGCGACGACGGCGGTATCGTGTTCGACGGGGCGGCGCAGCACCGCCGCACCACGCACTGGCGCCACGATCAGGGTGGGAGCGCCGGAGCCCAGCGCCTTCAGTTCGGCGATCCCACCGGGACCGGCGGTCTCGGCGGCGAGGATCAGAAGGTTTTCCGCCCCGGTCAGCAATACGGGCAAACCGCGCCGCAGGTCCGATGCGGTTCGGTGGATTTGGCGCGGGCGGGAAGAAGCGTTGTCCATCGCCCCCGATAATGGGCTTCCGACGGCGTTCCAACAATAGCGCCGATGATCCTTCCGCTTGCGCGGCGAAAAATGCCGGCTAACATGCCCGGAGGTGAGCGTAAGCCGCCGCGAGTCGCTCTGACCGGCGGATGGGTGCCAGGGACGCCTGGCCAAGGGAGTGGACATGCCAGCCGGACACCCGATCCTGATCGTGGATGACGACGACGCCCTGCGGGAAACGCTGGCGGAGCAATTGCAGATCGACGGGGAATTCGTCGTGACCGAGGCCGCGACGATCGCGGAGGCCGAGCGGACGCTGACGGCGAAGGATTCCAGATTCGATGCGCTGATCCTGGACGTGGGCCTGCCGGACGGGGATGGCCGCGATTTTTGTGTGAAACTTCGGCAGCGTGGGCTGAAAATGCCCATCGTAATCCTGACGGGGTCGGACGACGACAGCGACGTGGTGCGCGGTCTGGAGGCTGGAGCGAACGATTACGTCGCCAAGCCGTTCCGTCTCGCGGTGCTTCTGGCGCGTATTCGGCGGCGGCTCAGCAGCTTCGAAAACAGTGAGGACGCGGTGTTCCCGATCGGACCTTACATGTTCCGCCCCGCCGGCAAGATGCTGGAGGAGAAGGCGAAGAACAAGCGCATTCGGCTGACCGAGAAGGAGGCGTCGATCCTCAAATACCTCTATCGCGCCGGGAAGCGTCCGATTGCTCGGCAGGTGCTGCTGAACGAGGTCTGGGGCTACAACGCGGCGGTGACGACGCATACGCTGGAGACCCACATCTACCGGCTGCGGCAGAAGATCGAGCCGGATCCGACGAACGCGAAGCTGCTGCTGACGGAGACCGGCGGGTATCGGCTGGATCCGGATGGGATTCCGCACGTTTCGGGTTAGCGCGCATCCCTTGCTAAACGGACCAGTTCGGATCGGACCTCGCCGGCGGATGCGACCGGTGCCGACCAGTGGATGCGCATGACGCGGTCCGCCACGGCGAGATCGCAGCCATCGACATCGGCGGTGACCATGCGCCAGTCGCCTTGTTCCCGAGCGATGGCGGCCAGCGCGGCGGGGTGGTCCTGATTGCAGTGGGCGATGATGTCGGGCTCCGCGGCCGCGATGGCTGCGACGGCGGCAGCGTCTGGCGTCAGGTCCGCCGATTTCAGCCGCACAGCGCGGGCGAAGCCGCCGACGAACAGGGCGTTCAGCGGTTTGATGCGCCAAAGGTGGAAATCGGCGAAGGTCGCGTAGAGCGACGCATAGGGATGCACGGCGAGGTAGCGGGCCTTTAGCGCGGGATCGTCGACCGCCTCGGCCAGACCGGTGACGGTGACGCGGGGCGCGGTCTGCGGATTTGCCTCGGGCGCGGGCGCGCTGACCAGCAGGGCGCATCTTGGGTCGGATCGCAGGTGGCGGGTGTGCTCCGACAGGTCCGACAGGAACAGCAGCAGGGACAGATCGGGGGTGCTGGCGGGCGTGACCAGCGAGGCGAAGGGCTGGCCCTGCATCGATGTCGCCAATGTCGCTGAACGGGCCGCGCGCAAAAGGCGGCGGACGATCCAGGCGGGTGTATCCTCGGTTAACGCCATTTTTCGTTCACCTTCCATCCGCAATGCGCCACAATTGCGTGCCATAAAGTGTCTGTCACCCAGACTGGAGCGCACCCCATGAGCGTATCGCCGACCACCGCGTCCTCCAAGCATACCATTGCCTTGGTGGATGATGACCGCAACATCCTCACGAGCGTGGCGATGACGCTGGAGCAGGAGGGATTCGCGGTGCGCACGTTCACCGACGGGGAAAGCGCCTTGCAGGGTCTGACCGCCCGCCCGGCCGATCTGGCGGTGCTGGACGTCAAAATGCCTCGGATGGACGGGATGGAGCTTCTGCAGAAGCTGCGCCAGCGCAGCACGATGCCGGTGATCTTTCTGACCTCCAAGGATGAGGAAGTGGACGAGCTGATGGGGCTGCGTCTGGGGGCGGACGATTACATCACCAAGCCGTTCAGCCAGCGCCTGCTGATCGAACGCATCCGCGCGCTGCTGCGCCGCAACGAATCGAGCAAGGCCGAGGGATCGGGCGCCCCGCCCGGCGGCGTGCTGACCCGCGGCAGTCTGGTGCTGGACGACACCAAGCATCAATGCACCTGGCATGGCGAAGACATTCAACTCACGGTGACCGAATTCCTGCTGGTGAAGGCGCTGGCGGCTCGGCCGGGCATGGTGAAAAGCCGGGACCAGCTGATCGATGCGGCCTATGGCGAAAACACCTATGTCGACGACCGCACCATCGACAGCCACGTGAAGCGGGTGCGCAAGAAGTTCCGTTCGGTGGACGACACGTTCAACCACATCGAAACCCTCTACGGCATCGGCTATCGCTACAAGGAGCACTGAGTGACGGTCACGACGGCGGCGCCGCGGTTCCGCCAAAGCTGGGTTTCGCCGCTGCTGCGGCGGATTCTGTTGGTTAACGCGCTGCCACTGGCGTTGCTGGTGGTGGCGTTGCTGTATCTCGATCAATACCAGAACGGTCTTCTGGAAGCGCAGGTCGGCGCGTTGCGCGAGCAGGCTCGGGTATTTGCCGGCGCGATCGGGGAAAGCGCGGTACGCAGCATCGATCCCGACAATCCCAAGCTGGTGCCTGAAACCGCGCAGACGCTTTTGCGGCGGCTGACGGATCCAACGCCGGACGCCCAGGCGAAGCTTTACGGGCCAGATGGCTCGGTGGTTGCCGATTCGCGGGTGCGGCAGGGGCCGGGCGGTGTCATCAGCACCGAACCTTTGCCGCCGGCGCCGGAGCGCGGACCGGTTCTGACGACAGTGGCCGATATTTACGATACGGTATTGTCGTGGTTTCCGCATCGACCGGCATTGAGTCAGCTGGATCTGACACCGGGTGCGGGCGGGCCGGACTGGCAGCCCGACGTGAAGGAAGAGCTTCGGCTGACCAGCTCCGGCAAAAGCAACGATATGCCGCCCTATATCCGCCGCACGATGGACAACCGGCTGCTGGTCACCGTGGCGGTGCCGGTCGAGCACGACCATCACACCGTCGGAATCGTGCTGCTGACCCGCGAAGCGCGGGAAGTCGATGACAGCCTGTTCTCGGTCCGCATGTCGATCCTGACATTGTTCGGCGTGGCACTGGTGCTGACAGTCTTGCTGTCCTGGTATCTGTCGCTGACGATCGCTCGGCCGATCCTGCGTCTGGCGGGCGCGGCGGCCGAAATGCGCGAGGGACACGGCCGGATGGGTAGTGTCCCGGCTTCGTTGTTGCGGCGACGGGATGAGGTGGGGATGCTGGCGACCGCTTTGGCCGATTCCGCCTCGGCCCTTTGGGAGCGGATGGATGCCACCGAGCGGTTCGCGGCCGATGTGGCGCATGAGATCAAGAACCCGTTGTCGTCGATACGGAGTGCGATCGAGACCCTCCGCCGGATCGACGATGCCGGCCGGCAGCGGCAATTGCTGGCAATCATCGGGCAGGACGTGGTGCGGCTGGACCGTTTGATCAGCGATGTCAGCGATGCGTCGCGTCTGGATGCCGAGATGTCGCGGGTGACGGCGGAGCGGGTCGACGTGATACCGATTTTGCGTACCTTGCAGGAACTGGACGAGGCAACGCGGGATGTGGAGAACGATCCGCGGTTGGAACTCGTTGCTCCACCGGCCGAGTTCGCCGTCTGGGCGGTGGAAGATCGGCTGGTGCAGGTGCTGCGCAACCTCATCGGCAACGCGCAATCGTTCAGTCCGCCGCGCGGCCGGATCATCGTTCGCGTGCGCGATGTCGGAGCGCAGGGGGAATTGAGCGTCGAGGATGAGGGACCAGGAATTCCCGATGCCAACCTGGAACACATCTTCGATCGTTTCTATTCCGAGCGGCCCAGCGGGGAGAGCTTCGGGCAGCATTCGGGGTTGGGTCTGTCGATCAGCCGGCAGATCGTGGAGGCGCTGCATGGGCAGATTTCGGCCGAGAACCGGAGGGATTTGGCGGGCCGGGTCGCTGGAGCGCGATTTATCGTTCGGTTGCCTAAGGCGTAATTTCCGCCGCGGTACGCGCCATCGGATGGTTTTGTCCCGGCACCAGCCCGCGTATCACCGTCGGCCGAACAGTTTTTCAATTTCCAGCTTGGACAGTTTCAGGAATGTCGGCCGGCCGTGGCTGCAGGTCGCGGCGCGGGGGGTGGCCTCCATCTGGCGGAGCAGAGAGTCCATTTCGGCGACGTTCAGGCGGCGCCCCGCCCGGATGCTGCCATGACAGGCAAGGCGCGCGATCACAGCATCGAGGCGGGACGACAAAGCGGTGGTTTCGTCCAGTTCTTCGAGTTCGTCGGCGAGGTCTCGCAGCAACGGGCCGGGTTCAGGGGCGCCGAGGGCAGCCGGCAGACCTCGGACCAGGACCGCGCCTGGACCGAACGCCTCGATGTCGAGGCCGAGATGGGCAAGTTCTTCGGTGCGCGCCAGCAGGCGGGAGGCATCGGCTGGGGGCAGGTCGACCACCGCCGGCAGCAGCAACGGCTGGGTGCGGACGCCGCCATCCAGCATCTGGGCGCGGATGGATTCGTGGGTCAGGCGTTCATGGGCGGCGTGCTGATCGACCAGCACCAGGGAATTGTCGGCGGCAACGGCGATCACATAGGTATCCAGCACCTGTGCCACCGGCGCGCCCAAAGGATGCGGCGAACGGGCGGGCGGTTCCGTCAGGACCCGAGCCTGGGGCTGGCCGTATAAGGGCAACTGCGCCTCGGAGAGGGGACCGCCGCTATTCAAGGGTTCGGGCAGCGGGAGGGCCTGGATACCGCCATGACGCGGCGTGGGGCGGGACTGCCAGAGATGGAGGGACGGCCGGTGTTCCATGAGCGCGGGGGCCGGCATGTCGGTACCGGCGGCGCCCGCCAGTCTGCGGCCGATACCGCCAATCACCAGTCCGCGGACGCCAGCGGCGTCACGAAACCGCAGCTCGGTTTTCGCGGGATGGACGTTGACGTCCAGTTCCTCGGGCGGGAGGTCGAGGTAGAGCGCGACCACCGGGTGCCGGCCGTGTTCGAGGACATCGCGATAGGCGACGCGGATGGCGCCGCGCAGAGTGGGGTCGATCACCGGACGGCCGTTCACCACCAGGCTTTGCGCGTTCGCGGTTGCTCGGTTGACGGCCGGCGAACAGATATAGCCGGTCAAGCGCATGTCGCCGCGTTCGGCTTCGAGCGGGATCATCGCCGCCGCGGCATCCGGGCCGAGCAGTGCGGCGACCCGGGCGGCGCGGTCTTGGGCGGGGAGGTCGAAGCTGGTGCGTCCGTCGGATTCGAGGCGGAAGGCCACCTGGGGGGCGGCAAAGGCGAGGCGACGCACAGCAGCCTCGGCGTGGTCGGCCTCGGTGCGGGGGATTTTCAGGAATTTGCGGCGGGCGGGGGTGGCGTAGAACAGGTCGGCGACGACCACCCTGGTGCCGGGGGCACCGGCGGACGGTGTGGGTTCGCCGACGCGGCCACCTTCGACCTGGATGGTGGCGGCGTGGTCGGCGGTGCGCGGTCTTGAGGTGATCGAGAGGCGGGCGGCGGCGCCGATGGACGGGAGGGCCTCGCCGCGGAAACCGAGGGTGGAGATCCGCACCAGCATATCATCGGTGAGTTTGGAAGTGGCGTGGCGGAGCACCGCGAGCGCGAGGTCGGGCGCGGTCATGCCGATGCCGTCGTCGGTGACCTCGATCCGATCGATGCCACCGCCGGTCAGGGCGACGGATATGCGCGTGGCGCCGGCGTCAAGGGCGTTTTCGACCAGTTCCTTCACAGCGGCGGCGGGCCGTTCGATGACCTCCCCGGCCGCGATGCGATTGACGGTGGTCTCGGAGAGGATGCGGATCGCTGTCACGTCTCGCCGCGCAAGGCGCGGAAGCGCGCGATCAGGCTGGCGGTGGAGCTGTCGTGCTTGCCGGTTTCGGCGCCTGGTGTCAGTTCAGGCAGGATGCCATTGGCCAGAACCTTGCCGAGCTCGACGCCCCATTGGTCGAAGCTGTCGATGCCCCAGAGGCAGCCCTGGACTGCCACCTTGTGTTCGTAGAGGGCGATGAGCCGGCCGAGGCTGAACGCGTCGAGGCGGTCGAACAGGATGGTGTTGGACGGGCGTTCACCCGTGGCGACGCGATGCGGGGCGATGGCGTCGATATCGGCTGGAGGGATGTTTTTGGCCGCCATCTCGGCGCGGATCGCGGCTTCGGATTTCCCGACCATCAGCGCCTCGGCCTGGGCGAAGGCGTTGGCGGCGAGGGCGCGATGGGCTTCCGGGCGGTTGTGATCGGGGTTGGCGGCGAGGATGAAATCGACCGGCACGATCCGCGTGCCCTGATGCACGAGTTGGATGAAGCTGTGCTGGGCGTTGGTGCCGGGTTCGCCGAACAGGACCGGGCAGGTGTCCCATTCGGTTTGGGTACCGGCGAGGGTGACGTGCTTGCCGTTGCTCTCCATTTCCACTTGCTGAAGATGTGCCGGCAGGCGGCGCAGGCGCTCATCGTAGGCCAGCACGCAGTGGGTGGCGCAGCCCATGGCGTTGGTATGCCAGATGCCGACGAGTGCGAGGAGGACGGGCAGGTTTTGCCGCAGGGGGGCGTCGCGGAAGTGCTGGTCCATCGACCAGGCACCGTCGAGCATGGCCTGGAAACGGTCCCACCCGGCGGCGAGGGCGATCGACAGACCGACCGGCGACCAGAGCGAATAGCGGCCGCCGACCCAGTCGCGAAACCCGAAGGTATGTTCGGGGACGACGCCGAATTGCCCGACCGCTGGAAGGTTGGTCGACAGCGCGGCGAAATGCCGGGGGACTGCTGCTTCGCCAAGCGCGCCGGCGATCCAGCCGCGCGCGGCCTGCGCGTTGGACATGGTTTCCAGCGTGGTGAAGGTCTTCGATGCGATCAGCACCAAAGTGCGGGCGGGGTCCAGGCCCTTGGTGGCGTGGATGAAGGCGTGGCCATCGATGTTGGAGAGGAACCGCGCTTCCATCGGGTTATCGGTGCGGCCGAGTGTCAGGGCCTCGGTGGCGACGAGGGGCCCGAGGTCGGAGCCGCCGATGCCGATGGTCAGGACATGGGTGAAGCGCGCGCCGGTCGCGCCGGTTTTCGTTCCGGCGTGCACGGCGGCGACGAAATCCCGCATGCGGTGGCGTTCGGCGGCGGCTTGGGCGCTGGCATCTTCGACGACGCCGGCGAGTTCGGCGTGGAGACCGGCATCGGCGGGCGCGCGCAATGCCATATGCATCGCGGCGCGATGTTCGGTCGGGTTGACCATGGCGCCGGCGAACAGACGGCGGCGGAAATCTTCCAGATTGGCGGCTTCGGCGAGGGCGAACAGCGCGTCGAGGGCGGGGGCATCGATGGCTGTTTTGGAGAAATCCAGCGTGAGATCGTCGAGTGCCGCGGTGTACCGCGCTGCTCGTCCGGGGTCGGCGGCGAACAAAGGGGTGATGGCGCGTCCGCCCGGCCGGTCGGCGAGGTGGCGGAGTCGGGCGAATGCGGTGCTGCGGGAGTCGGGCATGGGGAGACATTAGGCCGGTAGGAGGTGGCGGCAAAGCGGGATGTGATCGATGGGTGGGTACCGATGTGTGATCGGCTACGAAATATTTTGGGATTTTGGATTCTGACGATGGGAAGGACCTCATGCCGCATCCGCTCGTTCGAACCGATTCCGGGGCTGGGAAAAGTTGCACGGCGCGGACCCTTGGCGCAGGATCGCGGCAAAGCATCGGGAGATGATCCATGGCACAGTATGATCTGGTTATTCGCGGCGGTACGGTCATCGACGGCACCGGGGGCGATCCCATCGAAGCCGACGTGGCGCTGTCCGGCGGTCGCATCGCCGCTGTCGGCCAGGTCACCGGTTCCGGTACGGAAGAAATCGCCGCCAAGGGCAAATTGGTCACCCCGGGCTTCGTCGATATCCACACCCATTACGACGCCCAGGCGGTGTGGGACGATCATCTGTCGCCATCCTCCTCGCACGGCGTCACCACGGCGGTGATGGGCAATTGCGGCGTCGGGTTCGCGCCCTGCCGGCCGGCCGACCGAGCGAAACTCGTGGAGTTGATGGAGGGGGTCGAAGACATTCCCGGCGCCGTGATGAACGAGGGACTGAAGTGGGAATGGGAGACTTTCGGCGAATACCTCAGCGCGCTGGAACGCAAGAACCGCGACATCGACGTCTGCGCCCTGCTGCCCCATGCGGCCGTGCGCGTCTACGTGATGGGCGAGCGCGCCTTGCAGTTGGAAAACGCCAATCAGGCCGATATCGCCCAGATGCGGACCATCGCGCGCGAGGCGATGCAGGCGGGGGCGTTCGGCTTCTCGACCTCCCGCAGCCTGTCGCACAAGACGCTGAAGGGCGACCCGACGCCGACGCTGCGGGTGCAGGAAGAGGAACTCCGCGGGTTGGCATTGGGCATGAAGGATGCCGGGTCGGGTATGCTGGAGATGGTGTCGGAATGGTTGCCCGACCATAATGCCGAATTCGCGATGCTGCGCCGGGTGGTCGAGGCGTCCGGCCGGCCGGCGGTGTTCACGTTGACGCAGCGGCATGCGCGGCCGGAAGTCTGGCGCGATCTGCTGTCCAATGCCGAGCAGGCGCTGGCCGATGGGGTGCCGATCCGGCCGGTGTTCGGGCCGCGGGCGGTGGGTGTGCTGCTGGGACTGACCGGGAGCCAGAATCCGTTCTCGGGCTGCCCGTCCTATAAGGCCATCGCCGATCTGCCGCTGGCGGAGCGGGTGCGACGGATGCGGGATCCAGCGGTGCGGGCCGCGATTTTGAGCGAGGATCCTCGCAAGGAGAGTACGTTTCCGCTGATGCACCGGCTGTCCTACGGGTATATGTTCCGCTTCGGCAATCCGCCGAACTACGAACCTCGGATGGAAGACAGCCTGGAAGCGATCGCGGCTCGGGAGGGTCGTACCCCGCCGGAGGTCGCCTACGATGTGCTGCTGGAAAGCGAAGGCACCGACTTCATCTATACGACGCTGTCGAGCTACGCCTATGGCAACCTGTCGATGGCCGAAACGCTGTTGAAGAACCGCGCCGCGATCATGGGGCTGGGCGATGGGGGCGCGCATGTCGCGTTCATCCTCGATGCCGGGTACCAGACCTGGTTGATGAGCCATTGGGGACGGGAGCGCGGGATGTTCACGCCGCAGGAACTGGTGCGGCGCATGACGTCCGACACCGCGGGGGCGGCGGGGCTGCTGGATCGCGGCGTGTTGGCGGTCGGCAAGAAGGCCGACGTGAACGTCATCGACTGGGATCGGCTGGGCGCGGACAAGCCTTACGTCGCGCATGATCTGCCGGCCGGCGGGAAGCGGCTGTTGCAAAAGGTGCACGGGTATGAGGCGACGATCGTCGCCGGTCAGGTCACGTTCCGGGAAGGTGTGCCCACCGGCGTGCTGCCCGGCCGCCTGGTGCGCGGCCCGCAGGTGTAATGGTTCGGCTGTACGACATCGCTCGGGCGGTTGCGCGGCCGGACCATACCGTGGAGATCACCTGGACGGATGGGGTGACGGGGACGGTCGATTTCCTGCCGGTGATCGACCGTGGTGGCTGGTTCACGCCATTGCGGGACGGGGATTACTTTGTCTCGACGATGGTGGTGCTGCCGGATGGGGCGGGGCTGACCTGGCCGGAGGAGGTGGATTACGGGGCGGATTTTTTGAGAAGGGAGGCGGGGGTGGTTAACAACGAATGAGATCGCCGGTCTGGCTGCCCGGCGACCCTTCGGCCGCCCACGCCCGATGGGATCGGATCAACCCGCTCGGCTTGGATACTTGCTGACCGCCATTTTATTCAAGCGCGCACATGTCCTAATCCGTCGAGATGCGGTTAGGCACGGCGGCCACCATCGGTGGTCTTGCTCGTTCTGGACGGCGCGGCTTGTTTCAGCGATTTGCGCCGCAAGCACGGCGCCTCGACAAAATGCCAGGACAATGCCGCGCATCCGATTGTGATCGGCAGAGCGCCCGCGGCATTCCAATACCAGCTGTCAAATGGCCCCGAGTACATTCGGACACATTGCTGAATCGGGAAGGCCCAGATGTAAACCCCGTACGACCAATCGCCATGCCGCGACATTGTCGGCAGACGAACGTGGGGAGACAGCGCCAAAAATAGAACGACATAGACGCCGAAGGTGGCGGAGAACATACGAAAGCCCGGCAGTAAGCATCCAACTGTCCAAAGCAGACCGCAAATCGCGGCGAAGTCTGACCGAGGGGTGACATTCCAGACCCGTATGACCGCGCCACCCATGAAGACCGCAAGCAATGGGCCGAACCCGCCGCCGATCCATAGCGCCGCCGCCACGAGGCTGGCACCGTATGCAATCAGAACACCGGCTCGGCTCAGAAATCCACAGACCCCTAAGAGCAGGACAATGGCGTAGCATTCCACCTCGTATTCCAGGGTCCATAGCGACCCGTTGACGATGGACGGCATTGGGTTGGAGGCAAAGACGCCGGGTAGATCGCCCGTCTGACGTATCAACAGATTTCGCCATATGAAGCGCCATGTGCCTGGCGACGCGAAGTATTCCCGCAGCGGAAGATTTGTCGCGATGGGTCCGATCGCCGCAGCACAGATCGGGACCGCAACAGCCAGTGCCGGAATGATCCGTAATGCGCGGGCACGGACGAATATTTTGGCGTCGTTCGACCGAATATAGCTTGCGGCGATCAGTCAACCGCTCATGGCGAAGAACACGACCACGGCAAGTTCCCCGACCGTTGTTTGTCCGCCACTGATCCGATACAGGATTTCATATCGGTTGTCACCGTATGTTATGGGGACCGAATGCGAAAGCAGGACGGCCACGGCTGCGAAAAGACGCAGGGCATCGAAATTATCGTAGCGACCTGACGTAGCGGTCGGTGCCATATCTCCGTCCGATGCGTTACCTATGGAGCTGTCTTTCGGATCGCACACCGGCATCGATCACCTGTTCCGATTTCGTGCGGTATCGGCACGATATTTCACCATCGTCATCCGAACGGTTTTAGGGACCCATGGGGATCCGGCGCTTGTATCTGTTCCGCAATATGACCGACCCGAGCAGCCCAGATGGCCCAGTTCGATACGGTATCATGATGGTATCGAGCACTGACACGCATATCCAAGTATCGACCGCGGTCCGCCCATATAGAGGCAATAAGAGAGGCATATTCGAGCGGTCCCGCTGCCTCCGGCAGGAGGCAGCCGTTCTTCCCGTTCGCGATCAGGCTGCCGACCCCGCCGGTGTCTGTCGCGATCACGGGAATGCCATATGCATTCGCCTCGGCCACGACCATGGGCGTGCAGTCCTGCCGCGTCGGGAGCAGCTTGAACGCGGCACCCCGCATCAACGTCTCGAACCTGGCCCGTCCTTCGGGTTTGGATTTGCTGATAAAACCGTGCCAAGTCACCGCGTCGTCGCTTTCTACCCCCGGCAGTGTCGCACCGACCACATGCAAATGGGCAGGTATGCCGGCGTTTCTGAGTTGTCGGACTGTCGCGACCGCGATATCCCCGCCTTTTCGCGTCCAGTCTGTTCCAATGAACACGATGTCGCATGGCGCGCCGGCTTCGTGTCGCGCCGGCCAATTGGGCGGGGAGGCGACGGGATCGATGTTGCAGCCCCATGGGATGAAATGAACCTTCGCCGCATCCGCACCATAGTCCTTGATCGCGGATTCAGCTGCCCACCGGGACGAGTAGAGGCAAGCGCGCGATTGGGTGATGATTCGCGCTTCCATCCGGTTGCCGGATCGCTGGACCCAGGGCTGAAGCTTCGCGAAGAAATCATAATAAGACCGCATCAACGAGAACGTCGCGTCGGAAACGTGTATCGTCGGAAAGCACGACGATACGGCGCACCCAATGGTTGTGTTAGCGACGCAAACCACCACCTCCGCACGTTGCTTCCGTAGATACCGGATATAGGGGAGTGCGGCCAGAGGGGCGGGTCGTGGCAGCCACAGGGCATCGATACCGCCATCGGTGATCCAGCGAAGCCGATGCCGGAATTCGCTAAAAAGCAAGGGGAATTGCTTTCGAACGACAATCAGATCGGGGAATAGCGTCTGAAGCGCCCGAACCATGTAATACGGCGTACCAGACCACGTATGAACATCGAGAGGGTCCCCACTGGCCATGAATGCGACCCGCATGATCGGCGTTCCTTATATAATGCCAATCTGCCCCGTATGCGGTGTCAGAGCAATAGCCGAGATTGCGTCCCCGCGGGGTAGTGTCGAATTCTGCATCGATTGGCGCTTCCGGCAGTAAGGCGACGGGAAAGTATTCATCTTTATTTCGGTATCACAATCGGTTTTTTGGCTTCCCTATGACAATTCCCATTGGTCCGGATGCCGGGGAGGGGTGCTGTTCGGGACGCGGCGGCAAGCGGCGTGCGGCGAAATCGCCGGCCGCACACGGTCTGCATGAAGAAATGCCTCCGATCATGGACGTGTCGCGGCAAACACGAACTGATATCGGAACAGACGTGCCGGCCAAATCAGGATATGTTGCAGCAGCCGATGGCTGTACCAGCGCCACTGGCGGCTACGCAGGCCAAACATTGCAAAGACATTCGGATAAATGCAGGTGTATTGGACCTGCCGAAGCGTAAGGCCGCATTGCTCAATCATGCGCCGGGCGGTGGATTCGGTGAAAAATCGAAGGTGCGTGCGGTCAAGAGGCCCCTCATCGGCGTATTCCCATTCGCCTTTGAACATAAGCGGACACGCGACGTGATAGTGTGCGACGTTCGGCAATGAGATGATGATGGTACCGCCCGGTTTCAGTCGGTCGTACAGAATTGCAAGTGTTTTCTCCGCATTTGTCAGATGCTCCAACACGTCAAGGGCCAGGATCAAATCAAAATGGGCCGTCCGAAAATTCATAGGCACCGAAGCAATGTCGCCAATTTCCACATCGTCGAACGAATTCATTGCCATCGCGCCATCGGCGGATGAAATTTCCACGGCTGCTGCATACGCGACGGACCGGATCGAACGGAGCCACGACATGGTTCCGCCAGTGCCACAACCAATTTCGAGAACGCTTTCGACGTTGGCAGGTAGCAGTGGCGCAATTCCGAATCGCGTCTTGCTGTAGGTTCGCGGCAGGACAATTTCCTGCTCGATATCCTGGGCGCGTTGCACATAAAACTCCATCGAAGGCTATTTCCGCCGAGCCTATGATCGACACCCGCATCCTAGCGGCCACGACGCCGAATGAATGCCATCAAGACGATCACTTTGCAACGCTTTCCTCGCTGCCGCGCGCAGCGGATATAGACGCGTGCAAAACTAAACGTAAATTTGGCACATTCAAAGCACCGCTCGACCGCACCGAAGGGCAATGGTCCACCATCGCGACCGCCCAAGCATATTTTTAAAGGTGCGGGAGCCTTCGATCAACGGCTTCCAGAGGCTGTTCCGAGGTAAATGCACGATCGGTTCCTTCAACCGGTTGGTGGCGAAACCGTCTCGCCCGTCGGGCCGGACTATCTTGAAGCGCGATTGCCCTGGTAGTAGAGAACTGTCATGTTGTTGAAAATCCGCGACGCCGAACTCCCGACCGCTTCAGTCCAGTGACCCGAATGTCCGAATCCCTGCTTGTAAAGACAGCGCGCGGCGCTGGCTGGGCCATAGGTTGGCGATGGGCAACCCGCGTGCTGGGATTTGTCAATACGCTGATTCTGGCTCGACTTTTGGTGCCCGGCGATTTTGGCCTGGTCGCGATCGCGACCGGTTTCTCTCAGAGCATCCAGGCATTCTCATCGCTCGGGATCGATGAAGCGGTCATCCGCCAGCAATCTGCGTCCCGCGCCACCTATGACACCGCCTTTACGATCAATCTCATTCGAGGCCTTGCCACGGCACTCGTCGTGGCGCTTTGCTCCTGGCCGGTGGCAAATTTCTTTGGCGATCCCAGGCTTGCGCCAGTGCTTTGGGCGTTGGCCGGATGTTCGCTGGTCACGGCATTTGAAAACATCGGCACGATCGAATTCCGGCGGGACTTCGCGTTCGTTCAGGAATTCAAGCTGCTTTTGCTGCCGAGGATCGCGTCCATCCTCGTCACGATAGGGACCGCGCTGACCTGGCAGAGCCATTGGGCCTTGATCACCGGAATAGCCACCAACCAAATCCTTGGAATCGGCCTTGGTTATGTAATGCATTCGTTCCGACCCCGCCTCGGGCTTTCAGCATGGCACGACCTGGCGAGCTTCTCCTTCTGGAGTTGGTCGATCAGCATCGCGCTCATGGTGCGCGACAGGGTGGACGGATTCGTGATCGGGCGATTTCTTGGCTTGGCTCGGGTAGGGACCTATTCGGTGGGTGCAGAGCTCGCGACCTTACCAACCTACGAATTGGCAGCGCCACTGGCCCGCGCCTGCTTCCCGGGCTTCGCCGCGGCGGCGCGGTCCGGTACCGAGGCCGCTGCCACCTATCTGCGCATCCTAACCAGCGTAAGCCTTGTGATGTTGCCGGCCGCGGCGGGTGTTTCGCTGGTGGCCGCTCCGGCAACCGTCGTTGCATTAGGACGTGGATGGGATGGCGTTACCGGCGTGGTGCAAATCCTGGGCTTTCCCGGCGCGCTGGTGGTGCTGGGCTTTGTCTCCTCGACCTTCTTATCCGCACATGGGTTACTGCGCCAAGGATTCGTCATTTCGTTACTGTCCATGGTTATCCGAACGATAGCGGCAATCGCGCTCGTGAGTCTCTTCGGGCTGACTGGCGCGGCAGCCGCACATGCGCTGACGCTGACGTTCGAAAATTGTTCATATATGTTCATTACTTTCCGGCGCTTCGACATATCCGCATTGGCGTTTCTGCGCCTTATCTGGCGTGGCCTGCTGGCGACCGCGGCCATGGCTGCTGTTCTGTTGGTAACCCACCTTGGCGACGATATTGGCAACCCCCTGCGCGCGCTTACCGTAGGCGTTGTAACCGGCGCCGCTGTCTACGGCTCGACACTGTTCGGCATATGGTTCGCCTGCGGACGTCCGATCGGGGGAGAGACGGATCTGATCGCCCTCGTGGTCCGCATGATCCCGGCGCCTGTGCTGGCGTGGTGTGCGGCGCGGCTGGGTTTTCCCGGTCCGGGCTGAATGAAAACCGGTTCAAACCCCGATATAGCGGAAGCGTCGATTCATCGTTCGAATCATGCCCGGACAATCGCCTAAGCGTCCCCGACAATAATCCCAGACTGCGATCAGTACAGTGAGTGCCATTGGCAAGCGGATACGCGACACCCGACCGGACGCCGTTCGCATTGGTTTCGCGCCCGCCCCGCCAAATGCTCGCCGGAACTCCCACAACGCACTGCGCCAGGCAAACCAGCGACCTCGGCGATCCAGATGACGGCGGGCAAACACCAGCCGGTTGCGCGTGATGAAATAGCAATACAAAGGCCCCTCTGTCCCCTCGAAGGAAGCAGCTCCTTTGTGCTCTACAACGGAACGCGGCACCAGATAATGCCGTAAGCCCGCGGCGTTGGCGCGATAGCACCAGTCGACCTCGTCAAAATTCAAAAAATAATCTTCTGTTAACAACCCGACCCTGGCGAGGCCGGCGGCTGTCAGGAGCATCGCGCAGCCCTTGACCACCACCGCTGGCACCGGCATATCCGGCAAGCGCAAGTTGGCAGTGTCTCCATAAAGCTGGCGCGGCATTCCGGTTCGCGGATCGATGTCGCAGCCGCCGTACTCGATCCAATCGACGTCGCGACTGCTGACGATCAACGCACCCAAGGCGCCAGCATCCGGTAACTTGTCCAACGCGTCAGCCATGATCGTCAGCGCATCGGGTCGGATCGTCGCGTCGTTGTTCAGCAGCAGAACATGGTCGCAGCCGTCCTGAAGAGCCGCTCGGATCCCGACGTTATTGCCGCCGGACCAACCCAAATTTCCACCGGACTGGATGACGGTTAAACCAGGGTCCCAGGCGCGAAGTTGCTCCTCGCTGCCATCGGTCGACGCATTGTCCACGACATAGATGCGGTAGTTTCGATAAGTCAGAGCGCGTGTACTGCCCACTGCCTCGATCGTGTCGCGCCAGCCGTTCCAGTTCAGGACGACGATGCCTATCATGGCATCTACGGAGCAGATCTCGGTATCGTCGGGATGAGGCACTGTCATACAGTTGCGCAACCGTTAGTCAGACAGACGATTATACAGGTCGACGAGGATCGGCGGCATGAATGGTTTGATACGCCGTTTCCATGCACCCCGCTTCTCGTCGCCCGGACGGACACGGAATATAGTGGAATGCGTCCGGTTCTTCTCCTCGTCCGGTCCCCCGACGGTGTAATAGTACAAGGCAAGCGAACGCCTCGTCCGATCGCGCGGACAAAGCAATTCGTCGGGATGGCCATGGTAGCTGTTGGTCGTGGTGGAAAATACGACCATGCGATTGAACAAGGGCGCAATTTTCCGAACACACTCCCGCATGTCGGTGTCCCAAAGCTCCAGGTGGCCGCGGTATTCATCCTGCCAGTCCTTGTTCAGGTAAAGCAAAAGGTTCAGTCGCCGCTCGAAGCCAAATAGATCGTGACGGTTGAAATCGGCATGAATGGAAAGCTTCCCATGCCGTTCGATCTGATGCATCCCACCGCCAAACCAATGCGGGTCCGGGATTATGTTGCGGATACCTGTCAAACGTTCGAGGAATCCGATAAACATCGATCCGTTCAGGAAATACAGCAGGAGCCGGATCGGCACTGGCATTAGTTCCTCGGTGGCCAGCGCCAGCTTCACCTCATGCTCGCGATCGTACCTTTGCCAAAATGTATCTTTCGGACCAGGGAACGCGTCCAAGATGGAATCCAGCATCGCGTCGTCGAAAAGATCGTCGATAACAGCGTGCGGAAACGGGGACGCAGTCTGATAACCGGGCGCATGCATGGCCGCGGCAGTTTCAAGTGCCGAACCGGCGATCAGCGGCGTGGCGCTCCGAAGCCAGTCGAAGGAACGGGTTGGCCCTGCCTCTGGGCCGGTCGTCGTGGGTGCGCTCATTCTCTCATCCTCGGTGGCCGGCGATATGCTGTCGGTTGCGTCCCTATCGCCTATCCGGGCAGCGGATGGCAAATTCAAAATATAAGGCTCCGATCAGGCGCCGTGAACCTTTGTCGTGCCGTATGCCGGACCGAAATGCCACGTGCGATCGGTCTGAGGCCAATTTCCATGGGCGGCGACTTCGGACCGATGCCCCGAAGGCCTGCGCGCCTCGTCGCATTGGCGCGAAAAAGGGACGCCCACGAGGAGCGGCCCTTTCCTTATATCTGGATGCGCGATAGCGCCTAGCTGTTGTTACCAAGGAGGTTGTCCCCTCCGCGTGGTGATTGCGCTTGCGCCAGGGCGGTCGGCGTCAAGCCCGAGCCGCCTGCGGCGGTCGCTACGCGAGGCTTGACCCCGTCCACCCCAGCGAAGCCTGGCTCGGGATCGGATGTGTCGGGTGGTGTGGTTGATTTTGTCCTGCAGTCCGCCGCATTGAACGCGGCGAGCCAGCGCAGCGGCGATTTCGCGCCCAGGGCGGAATGCGGCCGGCTGGCATTATAGGTATCGATCCAAGGTCGCATCGCCTGGGTGCGCTCAGCCGAGGTTGCGAAGGGCTGCGCATAGGCCCATTCGCGCAAGCTGGTCTGGATGAACCGTTCAGCCTTGCCGTTGGTGCGAGGCGTGTAGGGTCGGGTGCGCTTGTGCGTGATGCCGCGTCCGGCCAACAGGTCGCGAAAGGCGAAGCTCTTATAGGCCGAGCCATTGTCGCTCATGACGCTCTCGACCGTCACGCCGTGCCGGGCGAACCACTCGATCGCATGGGCGGTGAAGGCGACGGCGCTCTCCTTTCGTTCGTCGGGCATCACCTCGGTGTAGGCCAGTCGCGAGGCGTCATCGACGGCGACGTGGACAAACTCCCAGCCGGTGCCGCGTTTGTTGCTCTGGCCGGTGCGATCGCCGGTGATGCGGTGGCCAATGCCGTCGATGCGGCCGAGTTTCTTGATGTCGATATGGATGAGGTCGCCCGGCTTTTCGCGCTGGTAACGAATAACCGCTGGCCTGGGATCGAGAGCGGCGAGGCGGCCCAGGCCCGCGCGGCGCAGCACCAGCCCCACGGTCGAGAGCGGCCGGTGCAGCCGATGCGCGATCGCGGGCCCGGTCAGGCGTTCTCGGCGCAGCGCCGCGATCGCGTCTTCCTGGTCCCTGGTCAGTCGGGCAGGGCTGTGGTGCGGGCGGGAGGAGCGGTCGGTCAGGCCGGCCTCGTGTTCGGCGGCAAAGCGGTCGCGCCATTTGCGCACGGTCTTGCAGCAAACACCCTGCGCTTGGGCGACGGCAGCGATGGCCCAGCCTTGCGTCAGGCGTTCGACCATCAGCATTCGACCGTGACGGGTGGTGCGTGCATTATCATGGATGTCCATCCGGGGCCTCCGGGCAGGGGTTGCAGGTCTGGCAACCACAGCCTCTCAGTCCGACCTCGGAGGGACAACGTCTGTAGTAGCTACAACTAGTCTGTTACGCTCAGCCTGCGATGGTTATGTGGGATACACATAGGCGGCGCGAAGAATCGTGCCGATGCGCGACACAAAAAAGGCTGGCACGAGGCCAGCCTTTTCCGGTTTTTCAATGGAAAGGGGCTTAGCCCGCCGCTTCGACCATCGCTCGCGCGGATTGGATCGCGGCCAGTGCCGCGTCTTCAGCCGTGATGCCGATTTTGGCCTGGGCCTCGTAATTGGCTTCCGCTTCGGCCAGTCGCTTCTCGGCCTCGGCTTTCGAGACGTCGGCGATTGGCCGAACCTCAGTCGCCAGGATGGTGCAACGTTCGGTGGTGATTTCGGCGAAGCCGCCGGACACGAACAGCTTGTCGGTTACCTGATCCCCGTCATAGAGGGAGACGGTGCCACCGCGCAGCATCACGATCATGGGGGAGTGCCCACCGAGCACGCCCATGTCACCTTCAGCGGCTGGAATCACCACCATGTCCACCGCGCGGGACAGCAGCAGCTTCTCCGGGCTGACGATTTCCAGCGATGTGGGCATTAGGCATTCGCCTTCATGGTCTCGGCCTTGGCGATGGCTTCTTCGATGGTGCCGACCATGTAGAAGGCCGCTTCCGGCAGATGATCGTATTCGCCGGCGCAGATCGCCTTGAAGCTGCGGACGGTGTCGGCGACCGGGACGAACTTGCCGGGGAAGCCGGTGAAGATTTCCGCCACATGGAACGGCTGCGACAGGAAGCGCTGGATCTTGCGGGCGCGGGCGACGACCAGTTTGTCCTCTTCCGACAGTTCGTCCATGCCCAGAATGGCGATGATGTCCTGGAGCGACTTGTAGGTCTGCAGGATTTCCTGGGTGCGGCGTGCGACGTTGTAGTGTTCCTCGCCCACGATCCGCGGATCGAGCGAACGGCTGGTGGAGTCCAGCGGGTCCACGGCGGGGTAGATGCCGAGTTCGGCGATCTGGCGGTTCAGCACGGTGGTCGCGTCCAAGTGGGCGAAGGACGTGGCTGGCGCCGGGTCGGTCAAGTCGTCGGCGGGCACGTAAATGGCCTGCACCGAGGTGATCGAACCCTTGTTGGTCGAGGTGATGCGTTCCTGCAGCGCGCCCATGTCGGTGGCGAGGGTCGGCTGATAACCCACCGCTGAGGGGATACGGCCGAGCAGCGCGGACACTTCGGCGCCGGCCTGGGTGAAGCGGAAGATGTTATCCACGACGAACAGCACGTCCTGACCTTCTTCGTCGAGGAAA
>CAIRCM010000224.1 GCA_903877125.1 uncultured Acetobacteraceae bacterium
GACGCCGCTTGGCGTCACCCCCATCGGCGCTGCCTCACCGGCCGCGGGCACCTCGCCCTCGCGCCGGCGCCCGCACGTGGGCTTTCGGCCAGACCCGGGCAGTCGGGTATGACGACTCTGTCATCGTCGGCCTTACCGCTGCGGACCGTCGGATCAGGTTCGGCGATGGCGATAGGGGCGGGCGCGCAGTCATATGCGATAGCCCTGCCCTACACCGACTGCACGGTTGACAGCACGTGTGTAGATGGACGGATATAATGAGCATACGGATTGATCGTCCGAAACTCGGGAGTTCGTCGATGTCTCAGCGTTTCAACGTCCAGATTGTCAATGCAACCCCCTATCGCTTTACCAGGACGTCCCTGTCCTCACATCAAATGGACTGGGAGCCGCCGAAGGAGATCGAAGCAAACAGTTTCGTAACGTTCACGCCGGTATTCCGGATCGAACAAACACAAACCTACGTAGCCCCCGGCATAAATATCATGTCCGAAAAGGGCATGAAGAGTATCGAGGATCGCGCCGCGGCGACCTACGAAACCACTGCCCTGCCCGGCTTCGTCTTCACGATCGAAGCAACCAAGGGCGGCATGAGCGGCCTGCCGCAGCCACCAACCGCCTTGCCCAAGGATGCCGGCTACGGCATCAAATTACGGCTAACAAAAGTTCCAACCAATATTTTTGTCTTTCCGCCGCCTGATTCCGCTGGTTGTTCCGGCGTCGGTTGGCTGGCCGGGGGCACGGTGACCGTCGGGATCGGACACGCCTCAGGCGCCGCGACATCGCTGTTGCCGCCCTACCCCGAACCGCATTATGGCTTGGCATACGATGGCGAAATATCGGGACTGCGCACCTCCGTGCAACACTGGGCGGCCGACTGGATGCGACGATACCTCCCTGCGATCGGCGGTCTTAAACTAACGGAACTGACGCTGCCCGGCACCCACGATGCCGGAAGTTTCCGAGCAGATGGCGTATCGCAACCCTGGGTTCAAACCCAGTATCTCAGCTTCGAGGAACAACTGCAGCAAGGTGTTCGCGCGCTCGACCTGCGTCTGATGAACACCGGCAACCGAACCGATCCAATCCAGTTTTGCCACGGCAGCGTTCTGACGAATTTGACCCTGGATCAGGGTCTTGCCCAAATCGCGGGCTTTTTGGCCGAACATACGTCAGAACTCGTGGTTTTGGACATTCATCGGTTGGAGGAAAACTGGCCGTTGGAAACCGTCCAATTGCTGGCACGCCGGATCCAGGAAACATTCGGATCGAAAATCGCACCACGCGAAGACCGCACCGCAACTTTGAACGAACTCCTTGGTCGTGGCTATCAGATCGTCATCGGCATTGGAAACTATACCGAAGCCGGCCTCGATCGGACGGCACTCGCCTGGCTGACCGATACCACCGTTTTCTGGATCGATGCGGTCCAGCAGCATTGGGTCGGCGCCAGCGCGACCACCTGGGGCAACGTCTCGGGATATATGACCGCACAGCTCGCACGCGTGTACGACCCCAAAGATCATCTATGGGCGCTGATGTGCCAATATAACGATATCCCCGAATTGGGTACGCCGGCCAACCTGCCCCGCGAAATCTCCAACTTCTTCGCCGGCATGCACGGACTGCAAGCCAACATCGTGCACGCCGACTGGTGGAATCGTCTCAACGTATACAGCACCGGCATGGCTGAGGGCGAGTTCCCGAATTTCTCGTCGTTGATCAACGCTGTGCCTCTCAACCTGCTCAAAGGATATCGAAAAGCCAACAATCTGTCGCTGTTCTGGCCCCATGCCCCCCTCGCGATCGCGAACAGCGGCCTCGCGGCCTTCCCGCTGCTGCAAAATCAGGGGGGAACCGAACCCACCCGGATCTATTATCAGGACACGGGCGGGAAAATCGGCGAGTTCGCCGACCGGCTGCCGGAACCGAACGCGTGGTCCGTGACACCGTTGACCGAAAGGACCAATACGCCGGTACCGGCACCCGCCACCGCCTTGGCCGGGTTCGCGGGCAATGGCTTGGACCCCAGATTGTACAGCCTGGACCCGGACGGCGCGGTGATCGAGCTCGCCTGGGGCAACGGCAAGTGGACCGGCGGCAGACTTCCAGGCGCCAACGGCGCCGCCAAGGCTGCCCCCGGCAGTTCGCTGACCTGCTTCGGGCTCGAGGGCAAAGACTCGCGCGTCTATCATCTCAACGCGGATGGCAAGGTCGTCGAATGGGCGTGGGGCGACGGCAATTGGAACGGCGCACCGATACAGCCGACCAACACGGCGCCAGCGGCTGCCGCGGGCAGCGCACTGGCAAGTTTCGAAACCACCCGGCATGAGCCCCGCGTTTATTACTTCGACGATAACGGACACACCATCGAACTGGCGTGGGGCGGCAAATGGAGCAGTTCCAATATCGCAAGCCCGTCCAATGCCCCGGCCGCGCTGCGCGGCAGTCCGCTCACCGGTTTCGCGATCGATCGGGATAATCTGCGCCTCTATTATTTCAGCGCGACCGGCGACCTCATCGAACTCGCCTGGGGAAACAAGAACGGATGGACGCACGGCAATCTCTCGACGAGGGTCCCAGCCCCACGGTCGAGACCAGGCAGCGCCTTGTCGGGATTGACGCTGCCTTTTGGCGCGACACAACGAAACACGGAACAGCAGGTGGTGGCAGTCGGTTCAGCGCCACGGGTCTATTATTTCGACGTCAACGGCATGGTCGTCGAACTGGCCTGGGCGAATGGCCGGTGGAATACGGCGGCCATCGGCATCGCTTCCGGTGCCCCCCCGGCGAAACAAGGCAGCGCGCTGAGCGCGTTCGCCGTGCGGACTTACGATCTGTCCGCGATCGGCTCCCGCAATCCAGCCATCATGATCGAGGATCGCGTTACCTACATCGACAACAGCGACTCCGTCATCGTCCTCGCCCGCACCGACGGGCGCTGGACCTACACCAACATCACGAAATCGGTGTAAAGCCAGCGCCGGTCGCGCCTCAAGCTGCCTTGCGGAACGTCGGCGGAAGCCCTGCTTTCGGCAATTGCCCATGCAACTGCTCCGCCGGCAGTCCCGCCTGCAGCAGCGCCCGAGCCTCGAAGAGTTTCGGAATATCGATGCCGGTGGTGAAGCCCATGCTTTCCAGCATGAACACCAGGTCCTCCGTCACCACGTTACCCGAAGCCCCCGGCGCATAAGGACACCCACCCAGCCCAGCCAAGCACGAATCAAACGCTCGGATGCCCTCTTCCAGCCCGGCCAGGGCGTTGGCGATGCCCAACCCGCAGGTGTCGTGCAGATGCAAACCGTACAGCGCCGACCCGATTTCCGACCGAACGGCTCGCACGACTTCGCGAACCTGCGCTGGATGCGCATAGCCGACCGTATCGGCCAGCATGATGTGCTCCACGCCCGCGTCCACCAGCCCCTTGCACAGCGCGACCGTCTGCGCCGTCGTCACCACCCCGTCGATCGAGCAGCCAAACGCAGTGGACGCACCGACGATTACCGGCACATGCCGATCCTGCGCCTTCATCCAACCCATGACGTCCCGCATCATTGCCACGGAGTCGGCCGGCGAGCGGTTGAGGTTGGCCTTGGAATGCCCCTCGCTGACCGAAATCGGCATGCTGATCTTGTGCACCCCGCCGTGATAGGCGTTCTGTGCCCCCCGCAGGTTCGGCGCGAGCGCCTGCACGACCCACTTCGGATTGGTCGCCATGATCCGCGACACGATCTCAGCGGTGTCGGCCAGTTGCGGGATCACCCGCGGCTGAACATAGCTGCCAACCTCGATCTCCGGCACGCCGGCGGCCGCGAGCGAATGAATCCAGGCGACCTTGTCGTCCGTGCTCATGCGGGTCTTGGCGATTTGCAGACCGTCGCGCGGGCTGACATCGCAGATGGAAACGTATTCGCTCATGGTTCAGGGACCTCCAGGGTCAGGACAACGCTGCAATGGCCTCGGCGACGATATCCTTGCCGATCGGACCTTCGAATGGCTGATACACCGGTCGGGTGGTATCGATGAAGACCTGCCGTTGGGCCGGCGTGAGGTCGAGCATCTGTGTCATGGAGGCGGTATATCCGCCGTCAGAATGTCGCCAGTTTCGGACTCCGTGATGAACAAGGTGCGCCCATCGGGGCCGAGGGCGCAGTTCGTTGTCATGTGCCCGCTGGGCGATTGCACACGGTAAAGCGGAATGCCGGTCGGTCCCACGATCCAGATGCAGCCATGCCCCGGGTTGGAAATATACAGCCGGTCATACGCATCCATCGCCAGCCCGTCCGGCCCGACCAGCCCCGGCGGCACGCGGGCAAAACACTGCGCCTTGCCCACGATCGCATCGTCCCGCAATGCAAAGCGCCAGACCTCGCAGGACCGCGTCATCGCCACATAAAGATGCGTCTGCGCCGAATTCAGCACCAGGCCATTGGGGCTCGGTCCAGTGGAAATCAGCCGGTCCAGCCGCCCATCCTTATGCAGCCGATAGACCCGCCCGGTCGGGTCCTGCAGCCCGGTCTGCCCCTGATCGGTGAACAGGATCGATTCATCGTCATGCAGCGTGAGGTCGTTGAGGCCCCTGAACCCCTCGCTCATCACCGTCTGAATCACCGCCGAGGTCGCCCCGGTATCGGGATTGATCCGTACCAGACCATGCCGGTAGTCGGCGGCGATCAGAATGCCGTCAGGCTGCACCTTCAGACCGTTCGGCCAACCCGGATATTCGGCGATCTGCTCCCAGTGATCCCCATCGATGCGGAAAATCCGCCCATAGGGGATATCGACCACATACAGACGCCCGAAGACATCGAAGCACGGACCTTCGAGAAAGCAATCCACCGGTGCACCCGCACGATTCGCATCCGCCCATTCCGACCGCTCGGGTGGGCGTCGGAAGCGGGCTGGGACGGTGGTGGCGACACGGGCTTCGATGAGTTGGGGCGGAGGGAAATACATAAGACGGACAGTGCTGCCACACCCATGCGATGGCAAGGGCATCACCCCCCTGCCCTGCGCACCGGCCGTGCGACAAATGCATGACCGATCCCCTTCCACCTATATCATAACGCACCTTACAATCAGCTTCATACTGGACGAGCCCAACCACCAAACGAGCCCAAGCCATCGTGCGAGATTTCCAACGCGACCTTCTGTTCCTCTTGCACGACGTCGCCCGCCTCATGCGGATCGACGCCGACAAGCGGGCGCGCGCTCAGGGCATGACCCGTGCACAATGGGGCATCCTGGTCTGGCTCGAACGCCAGCCCGGCATCACCCAGCGCGAACTGTCCGAACTGCTGGAAGTCGAACCGATTTCCGTCGCTCGCCTCATCGACCGGCTGGAGGCACGCGGCATGGTCGAACGCCGGCCCGACCCGCGAGACCGCCGGATCTGGCGGCTCCATCTGCTGCCCCCGGCGCACGCCGCGCTTAAACACATCAACATCCAACGCGCGGATATGACGGGCATCATAACCGCCGGAATCGACGAATCCACGCTGGACACCATGACCGAGGCACTGCTGCGCATGAAGGCCACCCTCATTCACGACGCCCAATCCCCCAAGACGGAGGCCGTCTGATGTCGCAAGCCGCAGCCGCTGACACCGCCGATCGCGCGACCGCACCTATCGTCCCGACCCGTCGTCGCCGTCTTGGCGTGCGGGCACTGCGTCCGATCCTGATGCTGGGGGGCATCGCGGTCGTGGTGATCGGCGCAGGCTATTTCTGGCTGACCGGCGGGCGCTACGTGTCGATCGACGACGCCTATGTCCGTGCCGCCAAGGAAGTGCTCGCCACCGACGTGTCCGGCATCGTGAAATCCATCCCGGTCAAGGAAGGCCAGCGCGTCGCCAAGGGCGATGTTCTGCTGGAACTCGACCCTCTGCCGTTCGAAATCGCCGTCGCCTCGGCAAAAGCCAATATGGGCGGCGTGATCTCCAGCCTCAACGGATCGAAGCTCGACTACAAACGCATGCTGGGCGACGTCGCGGTCAAGCAAGCGCAGGTCGAGGCCGACCAGGCCAACGCCGACCGGTTTGCGGCCCTGGTCAAAAACGGCGGCGTGACCAAGGCCGAATACGACGACGCCCGCTTCAAGCTCGCCGCCGATCAGCAAAGCGTCATCGCCCTGCAAATCGCCGCCGCGGTGCAATTGGCGCGTCTCGGCGGGGATCCCGAAGTCGATGTCCATCGCATGTCCGATTACCTCATCGCCAAGGCCAAACTGGATGAGGCGCAGCGACAGCTTGATCACACGATCATCCGCGCGCCCTTCGCCGGCGTCGTGACACAGGTCGAATCGGTACAGCCCGGCATGTACCTGGCCGCATCCACCGCGGCGTTCGGCCTGATTTCAACCGAACGCGTGTGGGTCGAAGCCAATCCGAAGGAAACCGAGCTGACGCACGTCAAACTCGGCGATTCCGTAGTGGTGGAGATCGACACCTATCCGGGACGGCGATGGAAGGCGACGGTGGAAAGCATCGCGCCGAACAGCGGATCGGAATTTTCGATCCTGCCCGCTCAAAACACCTCCGGTAACTGGGTGAAGGTCGTGCAGCGTATCCCCGTGCGCATTCGCATCGAACGCCAGGACGGCGATCCCGACCTGCGCGCCGGCATGAGCGTTGAAGCCACCATCGACACCAACTACCATCGTAGCCTGCGCGATCTGTTCTGATGGCAGGATCGGCGTCGCACGATCCGGTCCCGCATCGGCTGCTGATCACGCTGTGCACCGTCTGCGCGACGCTGATGCAGGCGCTGGATCAGACCATCGCCAACGTCGCGCTGCCCTATATGCAGGGCAGCCTTTCGGCGAGTTCAGATGAGATCACCTGGATTCTCACCTCCTACATAACCGCCGCCGCGATCATGACTGCCCCCGTCGGGTGGCTGGCCGCGCGGTTCGGACGCAAATACCTCTACATCATCTGTCTTATCGGTTTTACGATCACATCGATGATGTGCGGTGCCGCGCAGTCGCTGCAGCAGGTCGTTCTGTTCCGCATTTTCCAGGGCATGTTCGGCGCCGCGCTCGTGCCGCTGTCGCAATCCACGATGATGGACATCTACCCCATCGAAAAGCGCGGCCAAGCCATGGCCATCTGGGGCATGGGCGTGATGATCGGCCCGATCCTGGGGCCGACATTGGGCGGGTACCTGACCGAGCTCTATAGTTGGCGCTACGTCTTCTACATCAACATCCCATTCGGGGTTATGGCGACGCTGGGCCTGATATTCTTCATGCCCCGCTCCCACCCCAACTTCAACATGAAATTCGACTGGACCGGCTTCGCGGTACTCTCCCTGGGGCTGGGTGCGCTACAGCTGATGCTGGACCGTGGGCAGGACCTCGACTGGTTCACCTCCCGCGAAATCGTCGTCGAGTGCGTGCTCGGTTGCCTCGGCGTATATTTGTTCGTCGTCCACATGATGACCGGATCCCGGCCGTTCATTCCGCCGGCGATGCTCAAGGATCGTAATTTCACTTCGGGCGCTGTGATGATGTTCGCCGCTGGGACCATCCTCGTCTCAAGTTCCTCGCTGATGGCGCCATGGCTGCAAAATCTGGGGAACTACCCCGTGGAAACGGCGGGCCTGATCATGGCGCCCCGCGGCATCGGGACAATGTTCGCGATGATGATCGGCGGGCGGCTGACCGGCTTCATCGATACCCGCAAGCTCATGGGCTGCGGGATCGTCATGCTGATCCTTTCGATCTGGGAAATGACCAGTTGGACGCCGGATGTATCGCAAACCCGCATCGCCCTCACCATTACCTTCCAAGGCGCGGGCCTCGGCTTTCTGTTCATTCCCCTCCAGGTCATTGCCTTCTCGACGCTCGCTCCGCAATATCGCACCGATGGCGCATCCATGTTCAGCCTGTGCCGCAACATCGGCGCGGCCATCGGCGTGTCCGTGACGTCCTTCATGTTGACCCACAACACCCAGGCATTACATGCCGAGATCGGGTCCTCGATCACGCCGTTCAACCGAGCACTCCAGGGCGGTGGGGCGGTGGAGCGGATGTGGAATCCGTTCACTCAAAAAGGTGCGGCCCTGCTGGACCATGTCATCAATCAGCAGGCTCAGATCGTTGCCTATATCGACGACTACAAGATGATGATCTTCACCACCCTGCCCGCCTTGGTCCTGCTGTTTCTGATGCGTCGGCCAAAAGTGGCGGTAAAACCCTCGCCCGACGAAGCCCATGCCGCGATGGACTGATCGAGTATAGCAGTCTGCTATTATGGCATGAACTTTCAGTCGGCTTGGGGGCGCGAGGCTGACGAGGAAAAGCGGCAACGCCAACCGTCAAAATTTATCCGGAGATAGCCGAGCCGTAAGCACGCTCGGCGATCTCCGTGGCTTTATCTTTCTCCGCGCGCTCTGTGCGAAACAGCGGGGCCGCTCACGCCAACGCCCATGATAGGGAGCCGCCGAAGCCCCGTGCGTCGATGATCGGATCGATGTCCTGCGCCGCGAAAGCGTTGGACCTGGCCGCTGCGAGTTCCGCGGCGCTGTTCGTCCCCAGGCCCCATCGGGCCCATCGCGCGATCCTTGGCTCGCAGGACCGCGCGGACGCGAGGGCGCCGGCCAGCTAGGCCGAGATGCGCACCGGCAATGAACGGATCGCGTGCAGGAAGTTCGAATAGGCATAGACGGGCTTGTCCAGCACCTCGATCTTCAGGTCTTTCCGCAGCACTTCTTCCCAGAGAATCCGCAGTTGCATTTCCGCCAGACGATTGCCCAGACACCGGTGAATGCCAAAACCGAACGACATATGCTCCCGAGGCCGCTTTCGGTCGATGATGAAACGATCGGCATGCTCGATCTGATCCTCGTCCCGGTTTCCGGAAATATACCAGAGCACGACCTTGTCGCCCGCCTTGATACGCTTGCCCCCGATTTCCGCATCCGCCACGGCTGTCCGGCGCATGTGGATCACCGGCGTCTGCCAGCGCACGATTTCCGAAACCATGCTGTCCACCAGCGATGGGTTGGCACGCAGCTTCGCGAACTCCTCCGGGAATTGGCTCAACCCCACCAGCCCGCCGGTCATCGAATTGCGCGTCGTGTCGTTGCCGCCGACCAGGAACAGGATCAGGATGCCCATCCGCTCCCGCAACGTCATCTTCGATGTCGCCTCGCCATGTGCCATGATGGAAATGACATCGAAACTCTTCGGCTTCTTCGCCCGCTCCTCCCATATCGCGTTCATATGTTCGGCGAATTCCATCTGTTTCGCGAACCGCTCTTCCTCGGTCCGCACCGGCGCGTCCGGTGCCTTCAGATCGCAGATGAACGTGTCTGACCAGCGGATCAGCTGCGCCTTCTCCGCGATCGGATAGTCGAACAGGGTCGCCAGCATCATGGACGTCAACTCAATCGACACCTTCTCCACCCAGTTGAACGTCTCCCCCCGCGGCAGCCCGTCCAGCACCATGTTGGTGCGTTCACGGATCAACTGTTCCATCTTCGCCAATGTCACCGGATTGACGGTCGAACTCACCTCCCGCCGCTGACTGTCGTGATCCGGCGGGTCCATGCGGATGAAGCTGGTGCGCTCCATCCCCTTTGGCGCGTCGTTGATCATGATCCCGCCGACCTCGTCCGAAGACGAAAATGTCTTGTGATCGACCTCGACCTTAACGATGTCCTTGTACTTGCTGACCGACCAGTAAGGCCCGTAAGGGCTGTCGGCGATATAGTTGACTGGCGCTTCCCGCCGGTGCCGCTCGAAATAAGCCGGCCAGACATCGTCGTAGAACAACCGTGGATCGCTCAGATCGAACTTGTCGATCGGCAGCGACATCGCGTGCAGGCGCGGATCGATATTGACGGGTGCGTTCATCGTCGTCCTCCTGTGTCTTTGTTATTGACGGGGACGCTAGACCACCCCGGGGTGCCGGGTCACGGAGAACTTGCTATGGTATCGCACCCATACAGAGGAAAAATCATGCGCCCGTCCAGCACCGCCCCCGCCTTCCACCACGTTGCCCTGCGCGCCACCGACTTCGACCGCACCATGAAATTCTATACCGAGGGCCTGGGCTTCCGCGTCCACCACGAATTCGCCGTCCCCGGCCGCATCGACCGCGCCGCCTTCCTGGATGCCGGCGACGGCCGTTACGTCGAAATCTTCGGACCCGATTCCGCCGTCCAATCCGAAGGCCGCCGTCGCCAGCCCGGCGAAGACCGGACCGAGGGCGCGCTGCTTCACTTCTGCCTGCGTGTCGCCGATACCGAAGCCGCCTACGCCCGAGCGCTCGCCGCTGGCGCTGAACCCCGCGTCGCCCCGCGCACCAGCGTCCTGAACCAGGACCCGCCGGTCGAAGTCCGCATCGCCTTCGTCACCGGGCCGGAGGGCGAGGTGATCGAATTTTTCCAGAGCGAGCAGTTGTAGCGCGCGGCTACTCCTCCGCGAACGGGTTCTTCGTCCCCCGCAATTCCATCCGGATCGGCGTCCCCGGCAGCTCGAACGTTTCCCGCAGGCTGTTCACCAGATACCGCTGGTAATCCTCCGGGATACGCTCCGCCCGCGTCCCGAACGTGATGAACGTCGGCGGCCGAGCCTTCGCCTGCGTCACATACCGCAGCTTCAACCGCCGCCCGCTCACCATCGGCGGTGGATGCCGAGCCAGCGCCCGCTCGAACCACCGGTTCAACTCGCCCGTCGGCACACGCGTGTTCCAGATCGCATGCGCTTTGCGCACCGCCGGCAGCAAACGGTCGATCCCCGCGCCGGTCAGCGCCGACAGGGTCACCATCGTGATCCCCTTCATCTGCGCCAAACTTTCCTCCAACCGTTCGGTCGCCGCCTTGCGCGCGGCGGCACGGTCGGTCACCGCGTCCCATTTGTTCAGGACCACCACGCAGGCGCGCCCTTCCCGTTCGACCAGCCGAGCGATCTGCAAATCCTGATCGTTGACCCCTTCGACCGCGTCGAGGGTCAGCACCACCACCTCGGCCATTTTCAGCGCCTGGATCGCCGCGCTGACCGACATTTTCTCCAGCTCGGCCTCGATCCGCGCCCGTTTGCGCAATCCCGCGGTATCCACCAGTTCGATCTGATAACCGTCGGTATCGGTGATCAACACAGCGATCGCATCGCGGGTCAGCCCCGGTTCCGGCCCGACCAACTGGCGTTCCTGACCCAACAGCCGGTTCAGCAAGGTCGATTTCCCCGCGTTCGGCCGCCCGATGATCGCCAGCTTCAACGGCCGCTCGGCGCTGCCCGCTTCGTCCTCATCCGCCTCGGGCTCTTCCGGCAACCGCGCGACAATCTCCGACATCAGGTCGGAAATCCCCTCCCCATGCTCGGCCGACACCGCGCAAGGCTCGCCCAATCCCAATGACCACGCGTCCAATACCGCCGCGTTGGCCGATTTCCCCTCGGCCTTGTTGGCCACCACCATCACCTGCCGGCCCTGCCGGCGAAGCCATTGGGCGAAATGCTCGTCCGCCGGCGTTACGCCGGCCCGAGCATCGATGACGAACAGCACGAGGTCCGCCAGCTGCACGGCCGAGGCCGAACTGTCGGTCATACGGCCGGCCAGGGTGTCCGGCGCCGCTTCCTCCAACCCCGCGGTGTCGATCAACTGCACGGTGCGCCCGCGCATCAGCGCTTCCGCCTCCTTGCGGTCGCGTGTCACGCCCGGCGTGTCGGCGACGAGCGCCACCCGCCGCCCGGCGAGGCGATTGAACAGCGTGGACTTGCCCACATTGGGCCGTCCCGCAATGACGACCACGGGGAGATTCATGTGTTAAAAGACCGGTTCAGCGCAGCGCCATCAGCCGCGCATCGTCAGTTACCACAAGAAGGGTGTTGTCCGCGACCACCGGCGCCACCGGCGATGCGACACCCGACAACGACTGCTTGCCCAGAATGGCGCCCGTATAGGGGCTGACGGCCAAAGCCTGCCCGGTCGTGCCGGTCACGATCAGCCGGTCCCCAGCCAGAATCGGACCATACCAGGTATAGGGGTCGCGATGCTTTTCCTCGTCGTCCCAACGCGGCAACAGCGTCACCCAGGCAATCCGCCCATCCCGGGCGTCCAGTGCGACCAGCTCCTGCTCGATGGAAACGAGAAATACCCAGTTTCCAGCGAGGCACGGTGAGTCCTCACCGCTGATCTGACGTTCCCAGACCCGCCGTCCCGTGGGTAGATCGATGGCAACGGCGAGGCCGCCCATACCAATCGCATACACCAGATTATTGGCAATCGCCGGCGCCCCGCGGATCGCGGTGAAATCGGTCAAGGCCGACCGCAGACGTGACGCCCCCAGACTGTCGGACCAAACCGGGGTCCCGGTATCGGCGTGCAAGGCCGCGATTTCCCCGGACCCAAAGCCAGCCACGACAATGCCTTTGGCATAGGCCGGCGCCGGTTGCCCGAGCATTGCCGTGCCTCCCCCCAGACCGCGATGCGACCACAGCGTGGAGCCGTCGTCGGTCGTCAGAGCCAGCAGCCGGTCGTCGATCATCGTGATGAACAGTCGCCCCTCGGCAACCGTGGGCGAGGACCGGGCCGGCGCATTCAGCGACTTGCGCCAGCGCACATCGCCTTTGCCGGCGTTCAGGGCAACCAGATCGCCGATCCCGTTCACGGCGTACACAACGCCCTTATCGACAGCCAGCCCGCCACCGACATTGGTGCTGTCAGCCTCGTCGTTCTTGGTGTCGAAGCGCCAGAGACGCGACCCGTCCGCCAGCGAGAAAGCCGATACCTGGCCATCCGAATCCATGCTGAACACCGAGCCGTCGGCCACCACCGGCTGTGCCAGTATCTTTCTGCGGTAGCCCCCCCCCTCCCCGATGCCGGAGGTCCAGGCTTCCTTCAACGAGGCGCCCACCGCGAGATGTCCCATCACATGCGCCGGGTTACCGTGCGCCTGCGGCCAGCCGACGTTGCGAACCGGCGGCGGCAACTCGACCCTGCCCACGCCCGTGTCCGGCTTCAGGCCATGGGGCCCGGTTTCCACACTCTCCCGCTTGCCGGCCAACGGCACCTTCTTGGTCGAGAACCAGCTATCGATCGAATCGCACCCGGCCAGCGCCAGCGGCGCCAAGAGCGCGCCTCGGCGGGACAATGCCAGGGCCGGCGCGACAGGCTTAGACGACATGCGGCAATTCCTTATCGAGGATTATGGTTTCGTTCGGCGTCATGCGCCCAGGCGGCTCAATAACGCACTTGCCCGGCTGCGCACACCCGCGGGCGCCGTGACGTCCTGCGACAGCTTCTTGAACGCATCCCGAGCCGCGTCCGCGTGGCCTTGCCGCATGTCGAGCAATGCCAACTGCTCCAACGCCAGCGAACGCCAGGCATTCCCCGGCGCGGTCAAAGGCTTCAGCCGCGCCACAAGACGATCGGGATCGCCCTGGTCGAGTTGGCGATCTGCCCACATCAGCGTCGCAAGGTCGCGGATCAACGGATCGGCCGCCCCGTCGCCGGCCACCTGATCCCACAGCGCGACGGCCCCCGCCATATCGCCGGCATCGGCCTTCAACGCCGCCTCCCGCAGGCGGGCGAGGGTCCTGTACCCCGCCGGTGCGCCACCCGTCAGGGCATCGAATGCTTTGATCGCATTGGCCCGCGCCGCCGCATCGGTGGGCGAGGCGTTTTCAGCCGAAGTCGCGGCGTTAACATAGGCCGTGGCCGCCGCCACATCCTGCTTGGCCTGCCACCACTGCCAACCCTGCCACCCCGCGACCAGACCGACGACGAGCACCGCCGCCGCGACGATCACCCCCCCGTAGCGCTTGAGCAGCTTCTGCGCCTGTTCGGCACGGAGCTCTTCATCAACCTCGTCGAAGATATCGACCAACTTACTCTCTCAATGTGATGGGCGCCGCGGTCGCGCCGTGCCCGCCCCCGCCGGGAGCCTGGTTCAGCGCGGCCGGAACATAGCGGCGCCGGGGCGAACGGGCAAACAGCGTAAACCTTTTGTTCATCTTTTGCTGTCAGGGTAGGGGGATGAGACACATTTTCCTCGTCCTCCCCCTGCTGCTGGCCAATTGCGGCGATCCCACGCAAGCCACCGGCGTCGGCGCGCTGGTGGGAATCGGCAGCATCGCCGCGATCGGGCGCACCCCGGTCGACGCCATCTGGTCCATCGCCAGCGGCAAGGACTGTTCGGTCGTGCGCCTCGAAAAAGGCCTGCACTACTGCCGCGAACCCGATCCCCCGCCAGAGAGCCAGCCGTTCTGCACCCGCAGCCTGGGACGCGTCGATTGCTGGAAGGACCCCGCCTCGCTGCCGGGCACGCCTGTGGGCGTCGCGGATGGGCCAGACCGCCTGACTCCCGCGCAGGAGCGGGAGCGAACCAGGGGCTGGCTGTTTTAGGCCGCCCTCGCTTCCCCGACGATCTTCACCAGCGCCCCCAGCGTGTCGCGCGCGAATTTCAGCCGGGTCGCCACATCCATGTCCCGCGAAATCGCCAGCTTGTGATCCGGTCGCAGCCGGATCAGCCCGCCCTTCGACGACAGCCATTTCACCAGTCCGGCGGGATTGGCGAAGGCATTGCGCCGGAAGGTCAGCACCATCCCCTTCGGACCGGCATCCAGCTTCTCCACCCCCGCTTCCCGGCAGGCCCGCTTCAACGCCACCACGCCCAGGAGATTGTCGACCTCCCCCGGCAGCGGCCCGAACCGGTCCACCATTTCCGCCGCCATCGCATCCGTCTCGGCGTCCGAAGCCAACGCCCCGATCCGCCGATACAGACCCAGCCGCACCGGCAAATCCCGCACATAGGCCTCCGGGATCAGCACCGGCAGCCCAAGGCTGATGTTCGGCGTCCAGTCCCGGCCCTGGTCGTTCTGCCCCACGTCGCCGGAGCGGATGTCGTTCACCGCGTCCTCCAGCATCTGCTGATACAGCTCGATCCCAACCTCGCGGATATGGCCGGACTGCTCGTCGCCCAACAGATTGCCCGCGCCGCGAATGTCCAGATCGTGCGACGCCAAAGTAAACCCGGCACCCAGCGCATCGAGTGTCTGCATCACCGTCAGACGTTTCTCGGCCGCCACCGACAGGCGGTGGTTGGCCGGCCAGGTCAGGTATGCGTAGCCCCGCTGCTTGCCGCGCCCCACCCGCCCGCGCAACTGATAGAGCTGCCCAAGTCCGAACATATCCGCGCGATGGATCAGCAGTGTATTGACCGCCGGCATGTCCAGCCCGCTTTCAACGATGTTGGTCGACAACAGAATATCGTACTTCCCGTCGCCGAACTCCGTCATCACCCGTTCCAGCTCGGTCGGCGCCAACCGTCCATGCGCCGTGACAATCCGCGCCTCCGGCACGATTTCCGCCATCCGCTCGGCCATCCGGCCCATATCCTCGATCCGCGGCACCACGCAGAAAATCTGCCCGCCGCGGAAACGTTCGCGCTGGATTGCCTCCCGCACCACGACCGAATCGAACGGCATGATGAACGTGCGGACCGCGAGACGGTCGACCGGCGGCGTCGCGATGATGCTCATTTGCCGCACGCCCGTCAGCGCCAGTTGCAGCGTGCGTGGGATCGGCGTCGCCGTCAGCGTCAGCACATGCACATCGGCCTTCAGCGCCTTCAGCCGTTCCTTGTGCGCCACCCCGAAATGCTGCTCCTCATCGACGATCAGCAGCCCGAGGTCGGAAAATTCGATCGATTTCGCCAGCAACGCATGCGTGCCGACGACGATGTTGATATCCCCGCTCGCCAGCCCTTTGCGCACCTCCGCCGCGTCCTTGGCCGTGACCATGCGCGACAGTTGCCCCACCTTCACCGGCAGCCCGGCGAACCGCGCGGAGAAAGTGCGGTAATGCTGCCGCGCCAGCAGCGTCGTCGGCACGACCACCGCCACCTGCGCGCCGGACATCGCGGCGACGAATGCCGCCCGCAACGCGACCTCGGTCTTGCCAAAGCCCACGTCGCCACAGATCAGCCGGTCCATCGGCTTACCGGCGGCGAGGTCCTCCAGCACGTCGGCGATGGCCCGAGCCTGATCTTCCGTCTCGGCGAAGGGGAAGCGGGCGCAGAATTCGTCCCACGTACCTTCGGCCGGCGCCATCACGCTGGCATCGCGCACCATGCGCGCGGCGGCGATCCGAATCAGCTCCCCCGCCATATCGCGGATGCGCTGCTTCATCTTCGCTTTGCGCGTCTGCCACCCAAGCCCGCCCAGCTTGTCGAGCGACACGCCCTGCGTTTCGCTGCCGAACCTCGACAGAATCTCGATGTTCTCGACAGGCAGGAATAATTTTTCCCCGCCGTCGTAGATCAGCCGCAGGCAATCGTGCGCCGCGCCCGACACGTTCAATGTCGTCAGCCCATCGTAACGGCCGATGCCGTATTCCTGGTGCACCACCAGGTCGCCCTCGGCGATCTCGGTCGCCTCGGCGATGAACTGGTCGGCCCGTTTGCGACGCCGGGGCGGCCTGGAAATCCGCTCGCCCAGCAGGTCCTGCTCGCCTACCAGAGCCAGCCGTTCGGCCACGAAGCCGCGCTCGATCCCCAGCGTAATCAGCGACACCGATCCCGCGGCCTTGCGTCGGATGGCGGCGTAGCTGTCCTCGGCCTCGACGTCCTTGAACCCGTGCTCACGCAGCAGATTGGCCAGCCGCTCCCGCGAACCGCGGGTCCAGGCCGCCACGACGATACGCCGACCCTCGGCGGTCCAGCGCTGCGCCTGAATCTTTAGCTGATCGAACACATTCACCGGTGCCGCACCCGGCGTCGGCGCTCGGCTGGCAGCGAACACCGGACCCGGCCGCCCGCCCCCATCCACGCCGGAGGCCCCATCCGGTTTGGGGAACGGCGTAAACGACGTGCAGGGCCCGAAGGCCAACATCTCATCCCAGCCGTCGCGGTCGAGATACAGCATCCCCGGCGGAATCGGCCGGTATGGTACTTCCCCGTCCCGAGGCACCGCACGGCGCGCCTGGGCGTGGTCGGCGATCATCTCCAACCGCGCTTCCAGCACCTCATTGGTCTGATGATCCAGGCTGACCGCGGCGTCAGGCAAGTAGTCCAGCAGGTTTTCCATCGTCGAATGGAACAGCGGCACCCAATGTTCCATGCCCGGATGGCGCCGCCCGTCGGAGATCGACAAATAGATCGGGTCCTTGGCCGCGTCCTGCCCGAACAGTTCCCGCCATTGCGTCCGGAATCGCGCGATCGACTCCTTGCCGAGCGGCACTTCGGACACCGGACGCAGCGACAACGCGCCGCGCTTGCCGGCACTTCTTTGCGTCGCTGGATCGAAGTTGCGAATCGATTCGATCGTGTCCCCAAACATGTCGAGGCGGACCGGGTCGGTCTCCCCCGAGGGGAAAATATCGATGATCCCCCCGCGCACCGCATATTCCCCGGGTTCCATGACCGTGCCCGCTCGGCCGTAGCCATTGGCCTCAAGGAACGCCGTCAATTTTTCCGCCTGGACCGTACCATTCACCGCGAGGTCCAGACTGGCGCCGGCAAACGTCGCCCGGGGCGGCACGCGCTGCACCAGCGCATTCACCGTGGTCAGGACAATCCGCGGTCCCTTCGGCGGATCCAGCAGATGCGCGAGCGTGGCAATCCGTTCGGATACCAGCACAGGGTTGGGCGAGACCCGGTCGTATGGCAGGCAGTCCCAGGCGGGAAAACGCAGAATCTCGGATTCCGGCATCGTAAACGCCAGCGCCTCCGCCAGCCGGGCCATGCGCGAATCGTCGCGCGCGACATGCACCACGGGGCCGCCATATTCGCGCCGGCGCTGCGCCAGGAGGAACGCGTCCCAGCCTTCCGGCGCGCCCCAGACTTTCAGCGGTTCGGTCATCCTTGCAGGCTGTCGCGAATGCGCAGCAGCATCGGCGTCGCGTCCTCCGCCGGAATCGCGCGCCGCCCGGTCAGCCAATCCGCCAGATCCACGTCTGGCAATTCCAGGATTTCCTCCAGCGCGTCGAGCTCAGCTTCGGTGAAATCGGCCAGCCCTGCGCGCACAAACCCCCCGATCATCAGATCGTTCTCAAACGTGCCGCGATGGGTCGCTCGGAAAAGCAGGCGGCGGCGGCGGGGGTCTTGGGCTGGGTCTGGCATCGGGAGAAGACGCTTAGCGCGACCGAATGGGTTTGGCCATGTTGGCCCTTGGTCAAGCTCGGGCCTCCTCGGTGGGTTGGAAGACGGCGGTGCAGCCGAACCGACGTCCCCTGGTCGTATCCCTTTTTGGCGGCGTGCGACACTTCCGCCTCGGCTGGCCGACACCGGCGGACAGCAGCCCGGGGCAGCAGCCCGGGGCAGCAGCCCGTGGCGATCATCGCCCCACGCGGCGCATTGGCCTATGAAGGTCCTTATCCTACAGGGAACCCGCTTCCCCCAACCAACCCCAGCACCCCGTGGAATCGACCGCCCCTCTCACCCCGCTCTTCGCCCCCGTCACGTCCCTCCGCGGCATCGGCCCCGCGCTGGCGACGTCGATCGCGCGCGCCGTGGGCGGGGATCGGGTGATCGATCTCCTGTTTCACATGCCAGAATCCTACCTGGATCGCCGTAACCGCCCGAAAATCGCCGCCGCCCGCCCCGGCACCGTCGCGACCCTGGCGGTCGAAGTCGTCCGCCACGAACGACCCGCCAACACCCGCCAACCCTGGCGGATCGTGGTGAAGGACGAAACCGGCACGGCCGAACTGGTCTTCTTCAAATTCAACCGCGAATCCCAAACACCGCCCGGCGCCAGGATCCTCGTCTCGGGCAAGATCGATACGTTCAACGGCCGCGTCACCATCGCCCATCCCGACCATTTGGTCCCGGTGGAGCAGGCCGACAGACTACCAACGATAGAGCCAATCTGGCCGCTCACCGCCGGTCTCTGGCCGCGGCAACTGGCATCCGGCATCGCCCAGGCCATCGCCCTTCTCCCAGCGTTCCCCGAATGGCACGACGGCCCGCTGCTGAAACGCGAGCAATGGCCGACCTTCCTCGAAGCGATCAAAGCCGTCCAAACCCCAACGGCGGAAATCCCGCCGCCAAAAATGCGCGCTCGCCTCGCCTATGACGAATTCCTCGCCGGACAGGTCGCGCTCGCCGTCGTCCGCGGGCGGGTCCGAGCACGCCGAGGACGCGCTTTGGTCGGCGATTCCCATCTGCGCGACGCCGCCCTGCAACGTTTCGGCTTCTCACCCACCGAGGCCCAGGTGAAAGCCCTCGCCGAAATCGACGCCGATCTCGCCTCCCCCCGCCGCATGCTCCGCCTGCTGCAAGGCGACGTTGGCTCCGGCAAGACCCTGGTCGCGATCCTGGCCATGCTCCGCGCCGTCGAGGCCGGCGCCCAGGCCGCGATCATGGCGCCGACCGAGGTGCTGGCGAAGCAGCACCACCGTACCCTCACCCGCCTCTGCCCCGTCCCCGTCGCGCTCCTGACCGGCTCGGTCAAAGGCCGCGAGCGTGCCAAACTGCTGCGCGGCCTGAAGGACGGCTCCATCCCCATCGTCGTCGGCACCCATGCGCTGTTTCAGGACGCCGTCGAATACCGCGACCTCGCGCTGGCCGTGATCGACGAACAGCACCGCTTCGGCGTCAACCAGCGTCTCACCTTGGGCGCCAAAGGCGAGCAGACCGATGTCCTGGTCATGACCGCCACACCCATCCCCCGCACCCTGCTGCTGACCAATTGGGGGGAGATGGACGTCAGCCGCCTCACCGGCAAACCCGCCGGCCGCCAGCCGATCCGCACCACGCTGCACTCGATGGCGACGCTGCCCGACGTGCTGGAAGGCATTGCCCGCAAGCTGGAAGCCGGCGGCCAAGTCTACTGGGTCTGCCCCCTCGTCGCGGAAAGCGAAGTCCTTGACGTCGCCGCCGCCGAGGAACGGTTCGCCGCGCTCCACGCCCGCTTCGGCGATATGGTCGGACTGGCTCATGGCCAACAAACAACCGAAATACGCGATACCGCTTTGGCCGATTTCGCAGCCGGCAAAACCCGCCTCCTCGTCGCCACCACCGTGGTCGAGGTCGGCGTCGACGTCCCAACCGCCAGCGTCATGGTGATCGAACACGCCGAACGCTTCGGCCTCGCGCAGCTCCATCAGCTCCGCGGCCGCGTCGGGCGGGGAACGGAAGCCAGTTTTTGCCTGCTGATCCACGAGGACTGGGTGTCCGAAACCGCCCGCCGCCGCCTGACGATGCTCCGCGATACCGAAGACGGCTTCGAAATCGCCGATGAGGATTTCCGCCTCCGCGGCGGCGGCGACCTGCTTGGCACGAGACAGGCGGGCCAACCCGGCTTCCGTCTGGCCGACCCCGTGGTGCACGAGCATCTTCTCTACACCGCCCATAAGGATGCCGCCGTCCTGCTCTCGCGCGATCCCCAACTGGCCTCGGAACGCGGCAAGGCGGTCCGGCTGCTGCTGCGCCTGTTCGAACGCACCGCGGCGATGAAGACCTTGGCGTCCGGTTAGCCTGCCGAAACGATCCGCTCAGCCGGAAACCGAGCCGAAACTGTGGTTCCCCGTCCGGGCTCACTCTCGAAATGCAACGACCCGCCATGCAGCGCCAGCAGCTTCCGGGTAATCGCCAAACCCAGCCCGGTGCCGCCGAAGCGCCGACTGATCGACGCATCGACCTGCTGAAACGGCTCGCCCAAACGCGCCAGAGCCTCTTTCGCGATGCCAATTCCGGTATCGGCGACGACCAGGGAAGCCCCCCCTTCATCAACGACGACACCAATGCTGACCGTTCCCCCGGCCGGGGTGAACTTCACCGCGTTCGACAGCAGATTCAAAACGATCTGCCGCACCGCCCTGCGATCGGCGCGCAACACGACCGCGGGCAGAGGATCGGCGATGCTGACAGTCACCTTGTCGGTCAGCGCCCGCGGCGCAATCATATTAACACAGGAACGAACAAGTTGGACCGCCTCGACCTGCTCATCCGCCATTTCGAACTGCCCGGCCTCGATCTTGGACATGTCGAGCAGATCGTTGATAAGGTCCAGAAGATGCCGCCCGCTGCTCAGAATATCCTGTGCGAATTCCACATACCGCGGGTCGGTCTTGCCCAATGCCTGCGCGGCGAGCAATTCCGAAAAGCCGATAATCGCGTTCAACGGCGTGCGCAGTTCATGGCTCATATTCGCCAGGAATTCCGACTTCGCCTGATTTGCCGCTTCCGCCCGGTCGCGCGCATCACGCAGTTCCTGGGCCGCGGCGACATCGGCGGTGACATCGCGCCCCGTACCGCGATAGCCGGCGAAGGTCCCATCCGCGTCGAAAATCGGCATCCCGCTCACGCTGAGATGCTGCACCGCGCCGGACTCCCCCACACGCTGATAACGAAAGTCGCGAAACGGCCGATGCGCCTGCAAATCCGCGATGTGACCCACCCAGGACGGATCGTTCGGGTCGGCTCCAGTCTGCTCCCATCGCGTCAGGCCATCCGACGGCACCCCAGTCCGATGGCTGGGCGAGGTCGAAGAAGTCCAGGTAAACCGAAAATCCGGCCCCTGTTCCCAAAACCAGTCGGACGCCATTTCAGCGTAGTTGCGAAGTCGCTGCTCGCTCTCGCGCAGCGCGGAGCCGGAACCGACCAACGCCATGTTCTGTCGGTGCACTCGTTCGAACTGGCGAACAAGAACGTAAAACAGCAGGATCAGCCCGCCGATGCCGATGGCGGCCTGAATCTCGATATAACGAATCAACGGCTGCCACGGCGCGATTGCGGCATCCTCATGCAACGAAACATTGACGGCCAGTGGAAAATCAGACAGCGGATGGGCAGAGGTGCTGCTGCCCGAATCCGGCCAGTTCTCCGGAAACCGCACCAGCATTGTCCCGTCGCGCCGCAGCAAGGCGATCTCGCGGCTGACACCGAGGTTCAGCGCAGCGTAAAAATTCCGAAAATATCCGACATCCAGCACGGCGACGACCACGCCGACGAAATGCCCGTCGCTCCCCGCGATCGGTCTGGCCATGAAAATCACCGGCTTCGCGGTCGCTCGACTCTCGGTGGGCGCGCTCACATACAGATCCGGCTGGGTTTGACCGAGGAAAGCGCGCACATACTCCCGGTCGGAATCATCGACCGGTCCCATCCGGTTCTCGCGGGTACTGGCGATCAGCGTACCTCGGGAATCAAGCACGATAAATGAATTCGCTTGCGGAAGATTGATCAATTGCCCCAACAGCAACGCCCGAGCATCCGCCCCACCGAAATGCGCCGCGAATGCCTTGGGGTCGTCCGCGGCCACAGCCGCCCCTTCCGCCTGGATGCGCCGCAGCCCCGCGTCCACAACCTGTAAATAGCGGGATGTTTGCGCCGCCAACACGTCGCCGAGGATAAGCGAATCGCGCTCCATGCCGTTCAACGCGTCGCGCCGCACCGTCCCGATCAACGATTCCGAGCGCACGACGACGAGGCAAACCACCACGGCGCAGGCGGCCCATAATCGTTGGGTGGATCGAAAAAAACCGCCGGCCCCCAGCATGCGCTACACAGAATGTCCCATTCAACAGATGCCTATGATACAGCGAAGCGATGGGTTGATCCACTGCGGAGGCAGGTTTGACGCGGACCTCATGGATTGCGATGGCGTTGCTGCTGCCGCTGGCGGCGTGCGCCGTCCGCCCACCGATCGCCTGCTCCACGGAAACCGGCGTCCCGATGCAGATTTACCAACTGTATTTCGGCCGAAACATCAAAGCCGGCGGGTTCGTCTCCGACAGCGATTGGACTACCTTCCGCGACACCGTGATCACCGCCAACCTCCCCGACGGCTACACGGTTCTGGATGCCGATGGGGCCTGGGCCGGGCCCGGCGGCCATCGGACCGTCAGCGACCCCACCAAGCTCCTGATCGTCGCGCTCCCCGCCGGCCCCAACGGCGTTGCGGCGGTGACCCGTATCAGGTTGGAATACCAGCACCGCTTCTCCCAGGATCTCGTGGGCATGACAGCGCAGCCCGGCTGCGCGCTGTTCTGACAACAAAAGGAAACCGAACCATGACAGACCACGCCAGGGACGTCGCCGGACACTACGGCAAGGGCGGCCTGCTCGACAGAATGCTCGCCGCGCTGAAACAGGCCGGCAAGGACCTCGACCGCCTCACCATCGACGACCTCGCCCCCATCGACGAATTCCACTCCCGCCGCCGTGCCGCCACCGCCGAACTCAGCGCCCTGCTCGCCCCCACCGCCGCCGACCGCCTGATCGACATCGGTTCCGGAGTCGGCGGCCCCTCCCGTTATATCGCCGCGACATACGGCTGCCGGGTCAGCGGGGTCGACCTGACGCAGGAGTTCGTCGACACCGCAACCGCACTGACCCAGCTTGTCGGCCTTACCCAGCGTGTCGATTTCCGCCAGGGTTCCGCGCTGGATATCCCCTTCCCCGACGCGTCCTTCGACCTTGCCTGGTCCCAGAACGTCGCCATGAACATCCAGGACCGCCCGCGCTACTACGCGGAAATGCACCGCGTGCTGAAACCCGGCGGTCGCCTCGCCATTCAGGACGTCACCCAAGGCCCCGGCGGGCCGATCGACTTCCCCGTCATGTGGGCCGACCGTGCCGAAATCAGCTTCCTGCGCACACAGGAAGACACGCGCACCATGCTCGAAGCCGCCGGCTTTCGAGTTCAGCACTGGATCGACAACACCGACATCGCCCGCGCCGAAGCCGCCGCCGAACGCGCCAGCATGACCGGCACCGCCTCACCGCCCATCCTCGGCATTCACGTAGTGGTCGGCCCCAGCTTTCGTGACAAGATGCGCAACGCCGGCAAGGCCCAGCAGGAGGATCGGATCCGCCTGCTGAACGCCGTGCTGATCCGCGAATGACCCCTCCCCGCCGGCAAAGGATGTAAAAAATGGCCCGAGCGGTCATCGGCCGGACGGTGCGGCGGTTGAGGGGGGAACGGGCGCTGTCCCAGCAGGCCCTCGCCACGCGCTTGGGAATCTCCGCCAGCTACCTGAACCTGATCGAGCACGACCAACGCGCCGTCACCGCGTCGTTGCTGATCAAACTCGCCGAAACCCTGCGCGTCGATCTGCGCGAACTCTCCGGCAGCCAGGAACGCCAGTTGGAAACCGGCCTGCGGGAGGCATTCTCCGACCCGCTCCTCGGCGCCGACGCCGTGCCGGAGGAGGAAATCGCCGCCATCGCCGCCGGAAGCCCCAACGCCTCCCGCGCCGTCCTCGCCCTCTACCGTGCCTGGCGCGTCGCCCGGGAGGACGCGGGCGGGATCGCCCTGCCATCCGGCCGGAAAATCCTGCTGCCGCACGAAGAAGCCCGCGATCTCTTCGACGATCGGGGCAATTATTTCGCCACGCTCGAAGCTGCCGCCGAGGCATTGGCCGCCGAACTCGCGCCAGGCGTGCCGGCCGGAATGAACCACGCCATCGCCGAACGGCTGCGCGGAAAACACGGCGTGCGCGTCACCGTCGAACCGTTGGAGGGCACGCTCCGGCGTTACGACGTCGATGCCCGCTGGCTGGCCTTGTCGGAGGCCCTGCCGCGCGAAAGCCGTGGCTTTCACATGGCGTTCCAACTCGCCCTGCTGGAAACCCGCGACGCGGTGGAGGATGTGCTGAGGGACGCCGCCCCATCCTCCCCCGAAGCCGGCATGTTGATCCGCATCGGCCTGTTGAACTACGTCGCCGGTGCCTTGCTGATGCCCTACGTGCCCTTCGCCCAGGCGGCGTTGTCGTTGCGCCACGATATGGAAGCCGTCGCCGCCCGCTTCGGCGTGTCCTTCGAACAGGCCTGTCACCGCCTGTCCACACTGCAACGCCCGAACGCGCGCGGCGTGCCGTTCTTCTTTCTCCGCGTCGATCCCGCCGGCAACGTGTCCAAACGCTTCTCCGCCGCTGGGTTCCCCTTCGCCCGCTACGGCGGTTCCTGCCCGCGCTGGGTCGTCCACACCGCCTTCGCCGCACCCGGCGCCGTCCAGGTCCAGGTGGCCGAGCTGCCCGATGGCGCGACCTATCTTTGTTTCGCCCGCGTCGTCTCGACGATCCAGCAACGCTGGGGGGAGCCCCGCCCGCTCTACGTCGTGGCGATGGGATGTGCACTCGCCCACGCCGGCGACGTCGCCTACGCGGATGGATTGGACCTGCAACGGGTGAAAGTCGGCATCGGGCTGTCCTGCCGGCTCTGCGACCGCCCGGATTGCCACAGCCGCGCTTTCCCGCCGCTGGAACACCGCCTCGCCGTCGACCCCACCACCGCCGGCCCATCACCCTATCGGTTCGAGGCCAAGCGGGGGTGACGCCGCGCCGCGTTCGGTTATGCTCCAGCCCAACACAAAGGGAGTTACGCAGCCATGAAAATCACCGCCGCCGTCGCCACCACCCTCGCGATCCCGGAAGACGATCCCCTCGCCAACATGCCCGAGGAAGTCGGCCGTACCCGCCCCGTCGTCATTTTGCGCCTGCGCACCGATAATGGGATCGAAGGCATCGGCCTCACCTTCTACGGCGGGAAAATGACCGGCAGTCTGCACGCCGCTGTCGAAGAACTCGGGGCCCTGACCATCGGCGAGGACCCGCTGTGCATCGAGAAAATCGTTAAAAAACTCCGCGTCGCCGCCGGCGATAATTGCGGTCCCGGCGGTATTTTCACCCTGGCCCTTTCCGCCATCGACATCGCGCTCTGGGACATCAAAGGCAAATTCCTCAACCAGCCCCTCTGGAAGTTGCTCGGCGGCTATCGCGACAAGGTGCCGACCTATGCGTCCGGCTCCCTCCGTCGCGGCCTGACCGATACGCAGGCGCAGCGGGCGGCACAAATCCTGGTGCAAAAGGGCTTCAAGGAAATGAAGACCCAGATGGCCCTGCCCGGCGATCCCACACCGGCCGAGGAATGCCGCCGCGTCCGCGTCGTGCGCGAAGCGATCGGCCCGGACATCAAGCTGATGTGCGACATCAACCAACGCTGGCGCCCCGAACAGGCGATCGATATCGGCAGCCGGGTAGAGGATGTCGGTCTCTTCTGGCTCGAAGACGTAACCCGCGCCGATGACTATCAGGGCCTCGCCCGCGTCACCGCGGCGTTGAAAACCCCGATCGCCGGCGGCGAATATTTATATGGTATCGAACCATTCCGGCAGATGATCCAGAACCATTCGGTCGATATCATCATGGTCGATATCGTCCGCGCCGGCGGCGTTTCCCAGTGGATGAAGATCGCCGGCATGGCCGAGGCCTTCAACCTGCCGGTCGTCAGTCACGTCATGCCGGAAATCCTCTGCCACGTCGTCGCCGCCTGCCCGAACGGGCTGACGGTCGAATACATGCCCTGGATGCTGGCGCTGTACGAGGAAACCCCGGCCATCGAAAACGGCATGCTGGTCATGCCGGACAAACCCGGCCTGGGGCTGAAATTCAACGAGGACGCGATCAAGGCGTTCACGGTGTTCTAAGTGGGCGGGAGGGGCCTCGGCCCCTCCCATTCCTGGCTCGGCCCGCCCGGGCTCTCGTGCTGTCGCAGGCCCAATCAGTTCCGAAACCTGGGGTCAGGCCATAAGCGCGTTTCAAGACTATGGTTTTGTCACGCTCCCGCGCGATGTGACGGGTTATCCGCTCCAATCCGGGCCGTTGCTCTGTCCCGCGCCATTCGATCCGGCGCACCAGCCCTACCCCGCCCGCAGCGGATTGACGATCTCGATCCCCTCGAAGTCGCGCTCGTTATCGGTGACGACAATGCAACCGTTCGCTTCCGCGATCGCCGCGATGATCGTATCGAAGCCACTGCGCGGGCGCCCCCGAGCTTTGCCATCGGCCATGAGACGCGCCCAGATGAGCGATGCGTTTTCGTCGAATGCCAGGACTCTGCCCGCGAACAGAGCCTGTGGACCCTCGGGGCCGGAGAACCAATCGGCGAGTAGATCGCGCCGCCGACCGGGTGGCTTCTCAAGCACACCGCGGCGAAGCTCGGCAACCGTCATGGACGCGATAAACAGATCGCCGTCCGATTGCTCTGCCATCCAGGCGATCAGCGACTTCGATGGTGCCGGCTTCGTGAAATTGCTGATGATGTTGGTGTCGAGCAGGTAACGCATCAAATGTCGACCGGCCGTCCTCCGTCCCGAGGGCGGGACAGGTCGAGGTCTGACCCAATGAGCGGTGACGCCATGAGCGCGCGAAGGATGCCACCTCGTGTCGGCGGCTTGCCTCCGATGGTCTGCTTGACCACAGCTCGAAGCTGGTCGGCCTCGGGGCCACCCGCGGCGAGGCAGCGTGCAACGGTCCGGACCAGCACTCGATCAGTGTCCCGGCCGGTCACTTCGAACCGGACCACGCCCTTTTCGGCCAACCGGTTCCGGAAGTTGGCGACCGCCCGCTGCTGGGAATGCTTGGCCATGGCACATCTCCGATCTTATATCCGGATATATATCCGCGATACCACGGAACCGCAACGCATGCCCGCCCGTGACACCGGCCGTCTGTCACGCACTTGCACAAGCGCCGGACAGTCTCCAGGCCCCAGGTCTCAGCTAGGATCCCCCATCAACCCCGCCGCCGCCAGCCCCGCACGAGCGGCCAGTTCATCGTTATCCGACGTATCCCCCGTCGCCCCGATGCACCCGATAATGCTCTTGTCCGCGCCCCGGATCAGCACCCCGCCGGCAACCGGCACCATCGCCCCGCCGATCGCCCCATTGACCGCGGAAATGAAATGCGGCCGCTCCACCGCCCGAGCACCCAGCGTCTTCGATCCCACACCCATCGCCAGCGCCCCATAGGCCTTGCCATGCGCGATGTCGTAGCGACGCAGCGCCGTCCCATCCTCCGCCGCATAGGCCTTGGGAACACCCCGAGCATCCAGAATGCAGAATGCCATCGGGGCCAGCTTGTGTTCGCGGCTGTAGGCCAACGCCGCGGCAATGGCGGTTTGCGCGGCAGCCAGGGTCAGTTCTGTCACGTAGTGAACTCCTTTGGTTAAATGAACAACCCTTCCGGGTCGCCGTTGAACATCACCCGTCCGACGGCCTCGAAATGCGCGTCGCGGGATTGGATTTGTTGGGACATCGTGTGCATGTCGCGGAACCGCCGCTCGAACGGCGTGCCCTTGAAAATCGCCGAGGTCCCGGCCGCCTTGTAGACATAGTCGCCGATCTCGATGGCGGCATGAATCCCATGCGCGCAGGCCAGACGCAGGCTTACCCGGTCCTCGGACCCGACAACGTCCACATCGCCGGCACGCTCGTAAATATCCCGCAAGGTTTCCACCAGATACGCGCGCGCGGCACCCAAAATGCCCTCCCGCTTCGCATACTCGGACTGCACCACCGCGTTATCCGCCATCCGCCCCAACCCGCGCGGCGCTTTTTCCGTCGCCAAAGCCTTCAACCCATCCAGCATGGCCCGAGCAATGCCGAACGCCACGCCGGCAACCCCGACGGCGTAGAGCCCGCCCATGGTAAAGGCGTACAGCGGTCCGGTATCCCGGCGCAACGTCTGATCCTCCCGCGTGCCGCTGAATTCTTCCGGCACGAACAGATCGTGCAGCGTGTACCCCTCGGACGCCGTGCCCCGCATCCCCAGCGTATCCCAATCCTCGATATGCACCGCGCGCTCGGCGGGGAACAGCAACGTCTTCACCGTCGGTCGGCCGAAACGGTTCAACCGCAGCGATCCATCGGCCTCGACCACCTGAGCATGCGCACCCATCCAGGTCGCCTGCCGACAGCCGCTGGCGAAATGCCATTCGCCGCTGATCCGGTATCCGCCTGGCACCGCCCGCGCCTTGTGTTCGTTCGGCGGTCCCCAGGCCACGGCCGCGCGCGGATCGTCGAAAATCCGGTGCGCCGATTCCAGCGGAATGAACGGTGCGATCAGCGCCGCGCTGTTGGCAACGAACAGGTTCCAGCCCAGCGACCCGTCATGGCGCGATATCTCCTCGATCGCACGAAGATAGACCCAAGGCTCGACCTCGTCGCCACCCACCGAACGGGGCAGCAGCAGCCGCGGGATGCGCGCCTCGATCACCTGCGACCAAAGCGGTTCCGGAATGGTCTGGCTTTGTTCGATCCGATCCGCCGCCGCCGCGATCGCCGGCCCAAGCGCCCGGGCCCGCGCGACGGGGTCAGAGAGAACCGGAGGAAAACTGGCATCATTCATCGGCAGCGCGTCCCGCATATCGTTCCCCGGATTGGGGAACCAGTGCGCGCCGCTGTCAACCATGCGCGCGCAGCACCGCGTCCCGCACCTGAAAAAGATCCCGCGCCACGAAACTGCACAGCGCCGCGATCTCCGCCGTCGCTTCCAGCAGGTCGGGCACCATCACCGTCATCATGCCCGCCGCCGCGGCGGATCGGACGCCGTTATGCGAATCCTCCAGCGCCAGGCACGCCGATGGCGCAACCCCCAGCCGCTCCGCCGCCAGCAGATACGGGTCCGGCGCCGGTTTGCTCGCCGCCGCCTCCCCAAACGCCACCAGCGTATGAAACCGGTCGGCGATCCCATGCGCCGAAAGATGCCCCTCCGCCGTGGCCCGACGGGAGGAGGTCGCGATTCCCCGCGGCAACGCCAGGCCATCCAGCGTATCCAGCAGCGCCAGCACCCCCGGCTTCAGCGGCACGCCGTCGGTGGCGACCACCGCGTAATGCCGGTGCCACGCCGCCATGAACGCATCGAGGTCGAAGCCATCCCCGCCCTCGCGCTTCAACATTGCCTCGGTGACCGGCCAGGTAAGTCCGACTGTGTCGCGGTAATGGGCATCGGTGAACCCGTGCCCCTCGTCGGCCGACGCACGCAGGAAGGCCGCCATGTAAACCGCCTCGGAATCGAGCAGGAGCCCGTCCATATCGAAGATGACAGCAGCGGGGGCACGAGGGAGGATCACCGCTGCTCCCTCACATGGTCCCGAACCCATTCGTTACCGAATCGGGTCACCTTAAGCGTATGCACGGTCGCTGTCCTGATTGCCAAGCTCGTTATAACGGTTATGACAACCAACCGCCAGCATCACGCCCGCCGCAGCATGAAATCCCTGCCCAACAGCAGCATGCCAACGCCCACCAACGCCATGGTGATCGCCAGCAAAATACCCCCCAACGCCGCCAGAACCTCGAAATTACCGGCCTCGCTGAGGTCGTAAAGCAGCACGGCCATGGTGCGGGTATGCGGCCCCACCAGAAAGATCGCCGCCGACAATTCCCGTGTGGCGACAATGAACACGATCAGCCAGCCGCCCAGCAACGGCCGTCGCAGCAGCGGCGCGGTGATCCGCCTGATCGTGCCCAATCGCCCCAGACCCAGGATGCGCGCAGCCTCCTCCATCTCCGGATGCAACGTTCCCATGGCCGAGGACGCGTTCGCATACGCGATCGGCAGGAACCGGGCGGCGAACGCCAAAATGATGATGGCGGCGGTGCCATACAACGCAAAAGGCGGCGCGGCGAAGGTCGCGTAGAACCCGATGGCCATGACGATGCCCGGGATGACGAACGGCGCCATCGCCAGGAATGCCAGCAAGCCGGCGAAGCGCATCAGCTTGCGGCTGACGATGTAGGCGACAAGCAACGCCAGCACGACCGCAAGCGACGCCGCGGCCGCCGAATACCAAAGCGTATGCCAAATCGTGGATACCGCCGTCTCATGCTCGAACAGCAGAAACCTGTAATTCGCCAGGGTCAGGTTCTCCCAGGTCAATCCCCTGCCCCAGGCATGGGCGAAAGAAGCCTCGGCCAGCACCAGAACGGGCATGATGACCGATACCGCCGCCACGGCGCCGCACCAAGCCAGCATCGTCCAACGCCATCCGCCCAACTGGATCGGCCGCCGCTCGCCCCCCTTCCCGGTTTGCGAGACAAAGCCGCGACGGTTGAGCATCAGCCGCTGCGCGCCAACCAGGACGAGCGTTATCAGCAGCAGCGGCATGGCATAAGCGGCCGCGACCTCCACCCGCACCGGATATTCGAAGAACTGCCACAGCTGCGTCGTCGCGGTATTGATCCGGGCGGGAATGCCGATGATCGCGGGCGTGCCGAAAAGGGCCACGCTTTCCAGGAAAACGACGATTGCCCCGCCAACGATCGAAGGCCAAACCAGCGGCAAGGTCACTTTCAGCGTCGCCTTCCAGGTGCTGGCGCCCAGAATATTTGCCGCGTCCTCCATTTCCGAGGACACCAAATCCAGCGCCGATTTCACGAAAATGAAGATCAGCGGGAAGGATTGAAATGCCATGACCAAGGCTAGGCCGTTGAACGTGTAAACGTTGACCAATGGATCGGACGCACCGCTCGCGAACCGCCAGACCTGATTGATCACCCCGGAATTCGGCCCCGCCAGCAGAATCCAGCCGATCGCGCCGAGATAGGGTGGCAGAATGAACGCCCCCAGCACCGTCGCCCAGATCAGCGGCTTGCCCGGCATGTCGGTGCGCGAAACAGCCCATGCCATCGGCACTGCCATCACCATCGAAATCGCCGCGGTCTCCGATGCCAACAGCAGCGAGTTCAGCAGCGATTCGAAGTACCGAGCCCGCCCATAGGCAGCGATGTAGTTGGCGAACGTGAACCCACCGGCATGCGTACGAAAGCTGACCAGCAACAACTTGCCCATGGGCAACGCCACCAACAGCAGCAGGACCGCGATGAGTGAAACCCAGACAAACGTCGCCGGTTCGAGGTTCTTCAGACGACGCACCCGATCATACGCCAAACGTATCGCGCCACTTCTCCTTGATGTCCGGCACGCCGTCCTCGATCTCGGCCGGGGTCGCCTGGATGAGCTTCACATCGGCGAAGGATTTCGCGCCAGGCGGCGGCGGCACCTCCGGGCGCAACGGCATGATGAAATATTTGCTCGTGACCGCCGCGTAGCCGGTCCCGGCCGCGAATTCCATGAACAGCTTCGCCGCGTTGGGGTGCGGCGCGTTCTTGGGGATGGCGCTGGGCGAATAGACCGCCAGCGTCCCATCGGTCGGATAAACGATCTTCAGCGGATTGCCGCGCGCCGCGCTCAGCAGCGGGGCAGCCAACGACACTCCCATACCCACGCTGCGCTCCCCCGCGTTCATCAGCGTGACCGGATCGTCCGAAGACCGGCCGACCTGCGGCTTGTTCTTCTCCAGCGCGGTGAAATAGTCCCAGCCATACATCTTCGACAGCACCACCCCCATCACACCGATCGAGCCGCTGTAGCCGGGATGACCGACCGCCAGCTTGCCCTTCCACTTGGGATCGAGCAGGTCCTTCCAGCTTTTCGGCGCATCGGCCTCGGCAACCAGCTTGCTGTTGTACGCGATCAAATAAAGGCCGATGTAAAATACCTGGAACATGTTGTCGGGGTCAGGATCGCGTGCCGCGGCGATCATCCCGTCGGCGTTCGCCGGCCGGTACGGCAACAGTTTCCCCTCGCGCTTGAGGAAATTGTAATGGCCGTAATCGGTGGAGCTGAACATGTCGCACTGCGCCACACCCGCCTGCATATCCTGGGCGAGTCGCTGGAACGCCACCTGGGACGTGCTGCGGACCACGTTGACCTTGATCCCCGGATAGCGCTCGGAAAATGCCTTGCCGACCGCCTCCCCGGTCTCGGCCTGCAACTGACCGGAATACCAGGTCAGCTCGCCCTCCTTCTTGGCGGCCTCGTACAAGGCCTGCTCATGCGGCGGCAGGGAGTCGGCATGTGCGCCGCTCGGCAGCAATGTCGCGCTCGCTGCACCCACGATCAACTGCCGTTTCGTCAGAATCAACATGCTCTGTCCCCTATCTCGCCGCTGAGTTTATCGAACCCCGCCGACTGAGCCACCCTGCTCGCGCAAAACCGATGCGACGACCGGCCTTCGGTATTGACCGGTCGGGGCTGGCCCGAACAGCACGGGCCAGGACTTGAGGGGGGAATGCTGCGCGAGTCAAAGCTTAACGCCAATGGTTTACGCCGGCTCCGAAGGAGTCTGGGCGTCCCGCACCCAGGGTCGGTGTGGCGGCGAACGCGAAATCAGGGCAATACCCAGTTTCAGAAGAAGCCTGGGTATATGAGAGGGACACGCCCATGAACGCCCGTTTCCGCGACCGTATCGGCATCGATATCGGCCGCAAACTCCGGTTGGAGGACGCCATCGCATGGGCTGCCACCAACGGAGTCGGCATCATCGACGTCCAGCTCGACACCGGCGACAACGCCTTCACCCGCTTCGACGCCCCCCGAGCCCACGCGATCCGCACGGCCTGCGACAAAAACAACATCCGCCTCGGCCTCCACACCCTCTCCGCCGTGAACGTCGCGGAATATGCGCCCCTGGTCGGTGAAGCCGTCGACGCCTACCTCCGAGCGTACGTCGATGCCGCAACCCTGCTCGGAGCCGGCTGGATCGTCGTCCATGCCGGTTTCCATTTCACCGACGACGTCCCCATGCGCATGCGTACCGGGCTCGAACGCCTGCAACGGCTCGTCGCCTACGCCGAAGCCAAAGGCGCAAAAATCCTGCTGGAAAACCTCAACAAAGAACCCAAGGACGCCGAGGTCCACTACCTCGCCCACACGCTGGCGGAATGGCAGTACTATTACGAAAAGATCGACTCCCCGGCCTTCGCCCTCTCCTTCACCGCGAACCATGCCCATCTGGTGCCCGAGGGCGTCGAAGGCTTCCTCGCCGAAATACCCCTCGCGCGGATAGAGGAAGTCCGCCTTGCCGACTGCTTCCGCAACGGAATCGAGCAGCATTTGCCGCCCGGCCAGGGCGATTTCGATTTCCCCAGCCTCTTCCACGCCCTGGAAAGCCGCGGCTATCGTGGCCACTATACCAATGCCTTCGGATCGCTGGACGATATGCGCACGGCGCGAGACCTGTTCGCCGGGATGGTTTGACCAACGATGACTCTGATCGACAACCCCATCCTCGTCCTCGGTGCCCAACGATCCGGCACCACCTGGCTAGGCAAAATCTTCGACAGCCACCCAGACGTGGTCTATCGGCACGAGCCCGATCAGGGTCACGTGCCGCCCCCCGGTCTCGGCCCCGACGACGTCCGCACGGTGGTCGAACAGTGGCTGCACAACCGGACCCAGCGAGCCGCCGGGAAGCGCCCTTTCTTCCGCAAATCCTGGCAATCCTCGTCCGCCTTCCAGATACGCGCGCTGATGGCCGCCGCCGCCAAGCTGCCCGGCGCCAACCGGTTTTCGGTCCCCGATTTCGGCCGGGCCAAACGGCTGGTGGTGAAATCGATCGACTGGTGCGACGGTGTGGACGCGCTGGCCCGCGCCTTGCCGGACAGCCGAATCGTCGTGATCCTGCGCCATCCCTGCGGTCAGGTCGCCTCGGTGATGCGCGGCAACCGGCAGGGCCGTTTCGCCCTCCGCGAACCCGGTACCGACATGCCGTTCAACGAGGCCCCGACCCTACGCTTCGCCGGCGAACGGGGCCTGACGGCAGCGGACTTCCAGGCCCTGCCCGACGCATCGAAATATGCCCTGGACTGGGTCCGCTTCAACGAGACCGCCTTACGCGCACTGCATGGCCAGCCGAATGTCCGCATCGTGATTTACGAGGAGCTCTGCGCCGCCCCCGCCACCATCGCCCGCGACCTCTTCACCCATTGCAACCTGAACTGGTCCCCGCAGACCGAGGATTTCATCGCCCGCAGTACCACGAATCCGGGATCCGACGGTTACTACGCGGTGTTTCGCGATTCGATCGAAGCCGCCGAACGCTGGCGCTCCACCATGGCAGCGGAGGATCGGGACGCCGTCGAATGGATCGTGCGTCAGACCGCGTTACGCCAATTCTGGCCCGACCTCGCCAGCGCGCCCGAAAGCACGACGTGACCGAAGAAACCCCCATCGTCCCGCCGTCGCGGAATCTGTTCCGCACGGTGGTGCCGCCGATTATCCTGCCGGTGTTCCTCGCCGCCGCCGATGGCACGGTGGTTGCCACCGCCCTGCCCGCGATCGCCGCGGACCTCGGCGATGTCGACAAGCTGTCCTGGATCGTCGTCGCCAATCTGATCGCGAGCACCATCGCCGCGCCCGCCTATGGCCGGTTGGCCGACCTCTACGGACGCCGCCGGATCATGGTGGTCTCGCTCTGCGTTTTCATGTCCGCCGCCATCCTCTGTTCCCTCGCCCCGACCTTGCCCCTGCTGCTGGCCGCCCGCGTGCTCCAGGGCCTGGGCGGCGGCGGCTTGATGACCCTCGCCCAGGCCCTGATCGGCGAACTGGTCCCGCCCAGGGAGCGCGGTTCATACCAGGGCTACCTCTCCGCCAATATCGTCGCCGGCAGCACGATCGGGCCCACCGCCGGCGGCTTCATCACCCAGCTCTGGGGCTGGCACGCCGTCTTCCTCGCCTATGTCCCGCTCGGCCTGATCGCCATCGTACTCGTCATGCGCCTGCCGAAAAGCGAGCCAACTGGCGCCCGCGCCGGGTTCGATCTGCCGGGCATGGCGCTCTTGACCATGTTCATCGTGCCGCTGCTGTTGGCCGTCTCCCAGTTGCAGTCGATCTCGCTCGCGATCCTGCCCCGCCTCGGCCTGTATCTTTTGGTCGCCGGCGTCGCTCTCGCCACCCTGCTGATCCAACAGAAGCGAGCCAAATCGCCACTGCTGGCCCTCCCGTTGTTCCGCCTGCCCGCCTTTTGGCGAGCCGACGTCATGGCCGCCTGCTCCGGCGCATCGCTGACCGCGATGATCACGTTCTTGCCGGTCTATTTCGTGGTCGTGCACGGCGCCACCACCGGAGAAGCCGGGCTGCTCCTCATCCCGCTCACCGCCGCCGTCAGCTCCGGATCGGTGCTCACGGGATGGCTGATCTCCCGCACCGGACGGACGGCGATCTTCCCGATGGTCGGGCTGACGGTCACCGCGTTGACCCTGATCGGACTGGCCATCTGGGCGCCCGGTCTCAGTCGGCTCAGCCTCGCTTGGGTCATGGCGCTCGGCGGGCTGTGCCAGGGATCGGCGATGCTGACGGCCCAGATCACCGTACAGGCGGTGGCCGGCGTGCGAAACCTGGGTGCGGCCGCCGCCTCCGCCCAGTTGTCCCGCTCCCTGGGTTCGGCCTTTGGAGCCGCGACCGCCGGCGCGGTGCTGTTCGGCGTCCTCGCGGCAATGGATCAGGACACCGCCACGCTGTTCTTCGACATGGTGCGCCGCGGTCCAAGCGTCCTCGCAAGCCTGACGATGGAGCACGCCGCGCTCGTTCGGCAGGAAGTCGCTGCCGCCTTCCGAGGCGTCTTCCTGACCGTGGCCTGCTTCGCCTCGATCATCGTCGTGATGGCCGCGACGCTTCCTTTGCGCCGGCTTTAGAGCGTGATCGCCGAAGGTGGAACCACTCGGCGGCGTGAATCACGCGATCAAACAAAGATCGATAGACCAACTCAAGCCGGCTCAAGACCAGTGCGCCGAAGCACCGGCACCGCCTCCGCAGAGGCAAGAAAGCGCGCGAACATCGCGGCGGCCTCGGCCTGCGGCGACGCGGTCAACAATCCGGCCGAGAACACCGCCACGGTCTGGACCTCATTCGGCAGACCGCCAATGACCTCGATTCCCGGCACGACCATCAGCTCGCTGATCTGCTGCACCGCGAGATCTGCCTCCCCACTGACCAGCCGTTCGGCGGTGAAGCCGGTGGACGCCACCGTCGCCCTGGCATTGACGGCTTCGGCGATGCCAAGCCGCTCGATCAGCCCGGCGAAATAAATCCCGCTGGCACCGATCCGGGAATAGCAGACCGATCGCGCCGCCAGCAACGCCGCCTTGAATGCATCGACCGTATGGATCTCCGGTTTCGGCGCGCCGGCCTTGACCGCGATCCCGACGAAGGAGCGGGCGATATCGGTGCGGCTGTTCGGCCGCATGACCCCCTCGCCGATCAGGTCGTCGATGCCCTGCGCGGTGAGAATGGCGATATCGGCAACCTCCCCGCCGCGCAATCGCTCCAGCAGCGCGACCGTCGGGGAGAAATCGGACTCGACCGCCATGCCGCCGTCGGCCTCCCAGGCTGCGCAGAGGGCGCGCATCCCGCCCATCACGGCCAAGGTGGAAAGCAAACGCAGGGTCGCGGGCATGGTGTCATTCCTTGCAGATGATGCCTGCGGTCTATCAGGCCTGGCCGGAAAGTCGACCACCCCGGCCAGCCGCCAGGGAGTCCGTGACTTCGTTCCGCAAACGCGGTATGGCGCGTGCCCCATGCCCAAGAGGAAGTATCAGGACCAGACTCAATTCGCCGCCCTGCCCTGCCGACTGGCCAAGGACGGGACGCACGAGGTCATGCTTCTGACCTCCCGCGACACGGGGCGCTGGATCATCCCCAAGGGCTGGCCGATCAAAGGCCTGAAGCCCCGGCAGGTCGCGGCCCTGGAAGCCTACGAAGAAGCCGGCCTCCGCGGCCGCATGCTCGGCGCCAAACCCGTCGGAAAATTCCACTACGCCAAGCAGATCGAGACCGACGCAGTGCTGTGCGAGGTCCGCGTCTACCTGATGTGGGTCGATGAGCAGTTGGACGACTGGCCGGAAAAGGCCGTTCGCCGTACCGAATGGTTTTCCGTCGAAGACGCCGCCGCACGCGTCGATGAGGGTGCGCTGTCGGAGATTATTCTGCGGTTATCGTAGCGTATCGGCAGCCACGAGGCGGCCCGGACAGCAAAGTCTGCCTGTCGGCAGACCCGTAATAACCAACTGTTTCCCTTGAGAAAATCTGGAGCGGGCGATGGGATTCGAACCCACGACCCCAACCTTGGCAAGGTTGTGCTCTACCCCTGAGCTACGCCCGCCGCTCCGTCGGAGGCCCGCTAATTAGGGGCGGTCGGATTAGATTGCAACCCCATGAATCACCCAATTTCGACAAAACCGTGCTGATCCATCAGACCCCCGCGGAAAACCCCCGTCGAAAACCCCCGTCGGAAACTCTGGACGCGCCGCCCGCATATCGGCATGGTCCGGCCAGACATCACCGCGCTTGTTTTAGCGACAAAGCAGCGCATTTATACGGGCGCGAACGTCCGAAACGCGGGAACAGAACGACACCATGGATACCATTATCGGCCAAGACCCTGCCTCCAGCGCCATGATCGTGGATGCCGATCAAAAATCCTTCATGAAGGAGGTGATCGAGGCATCGCGCACCCTCCCCGTCCTCGTGGACTTCTGGGCAACCTGGTGCGGCCCCTGCAAACAGCTCACCCCCACGCTGGAAAAAGTCACCAAAGCCGCCGGCGGCCGCATCAAGCTGGTAAAGGTCGACATCGACGCGAATCGCGCACTGGTCCAGCAACTCGCCCAAATGGGCCTGCCCATGCAGTCCGTCCCCACCGTCGTCGCCTTCTGGCAGGGCCAGATCGCCGACCTGTTCCAGGGCGCGCTCCCGGAATCGGAGGTCAAACGCTTCGTCGAAACCCTCCTGAAAGCCGCCGGCGGCACCATGCCAACCGCCGATACCCTGGCCGAGGCGAAAACCGCCCTCGAACAGGGCGACGCCCAAACCGCCGGGGAACTGTTCAGCAGCGTCCTGAGCGACGAACCCGAAAACGGCGACGCCTGGGGCGGCCTCATCCGCGCACTCATGGCGCTCGGCCAGGAAGACCAGGCCCTCCAGGCGCTGGAACAGGTGCCCGAAAAAATCGCCGAACACGCCGAAATCGCCGGCGCCCGCAGCGCGCTCATGCTGGCGAAGGAGGGGCGCGAGGCCACCGCGAAGCTGTCGGTCTACGAAGCCCGACTCGCCGCCGATCCCGCGGATCATGAAGCCCGCTACGAACTCGCCACCGCTCTCAACGCCATGGGCCAGCACGAACAGGCCGCCGACGCCCTGCTGGAAATCGTCAAGCGTGCCCGCACTTGGAACGAAGGCGCCGCCCGCGTCCAACTGCTGAAATTCTTCGAAGCCTGGGGCTCCGACGACCCGGTCACACAAACCGCCCGCCGCCGCCTCTCGGCGATCCTGTTCAGCTAAATGGCCGACCTCCACCCGCTTTGGGAACGGTTGCCAACCGAATTCGCGGTCTTCCCGCTGTCCGGTGCGCTGCTGCTGCCGCGCGGGAAGCTCCCGCTGAACATATTCGAACCGCGCTATCTCGCGATGGTCGAGGACTCTCTCGGCCTCGGGCGCATGTTCGGCATGATCCAACCCGACCCGCAACGCACCGGTGCCGAGCATGGGCCGGGCCTATACCGCGTGGGATGTTTGGGCCGTCTGTCGTCGTTCAGCGAAACCGATGACGGTCGATTCCACATCACCCTGACCGGCCTCAGCCGATTCGCGGTCGCCGACGAAATCCTGGGACGGCGCGGTTACCGGCGGGTGCGCGCGGACTTCTCCGCGTTCCCGAACGACCTCGACCCCACACCGCAGTCCACCGGCGTGGAACGGGAGGCCTTGCTGATCGCCCTCAAGGCCTATTTCCACGAGCAAAAATTCGACGCCAACTGGGACGCCATCCGCCGCCTGCCGCCGGAAGCACTGGTGCTGACATTGTCGATGGTCTGTCCCTTCGAACCCGCCGAAAAACAGGCCTTGCTGGAAGCCCCGACCGAGGCCGAACGCGCCGCCACCCTGCTGGCCCTGTTGCAGATGGGCGCCGCCGGCTCCGACCTGCCGCCCGGCCGCCAAGCGAGCTGACCCTCATGACCGAACCCCGCCCTGCCCCGATGGATCCCCGCCTGCTGGAAATCCTGGTCTGTCCCCTGACCAAGGGGCCGCTGGAATACGACCGCGACGCCGGCGAGCTGATCAGCCGCAAAGCCGCCCTCGCCTACCCGATTCGCGACGGCATTCCGATCATGCTGCCGGAAGAAGCCCGCAAGCTGGACGACTGATGCATATCGCCACCGACATCAAATACAGCAAAGCCACCAAGACCCTCACGGTGGCCTTCGACGATGGCACCAGCGTGGCTCTGCCCGCGGAATATCTGCGCGTCGAAAGCCCCAGCGCCGAGGTCCAGGGCCACGGACCCGACCAGCGCAAAACCATCGCCGGCCGCCGCCATGTCGGAATCATGGAAATCGAACCCGTCGGCAACTACGCCGTCCGCCTGATTTTCGACGACCTGCACGATTCCGGCCTCTTCACCTGGGACTATTTTTACGAGCTCGGCGTCGAACGCGACCGTCGCTGGGCCGCGTATCTGGAAGCCCTGGCGACCCAGGGCCTCAGCCGAGACCCCTGATGCCGCCCCGCCGACGTACCCTGTCGGAGCTCGACCGAGCCGAGTGGGCAAACTATGCTCGCCGTATTGCCCCGCTGCGCGGTTCGGTGCCAGTCGTCGCGCCAGCCGAACCCGTCGAATCGACGGTCGTCGTCCGCCCCGATGAACCCATCCGCCGCCCACCCCGACCCGCCGCCGGCGCCACACCGGTCGCGGTCGGCGGACAGCCCGGCGGCATCGACACCGGCACCTGGAAGCGTTTTGCCACCGGCAAGCTGGCCACCGTCCGCCGCCTCGATTTGCACGGCCAAACCACCCAGCGTGCGTTCCACAGCCTGATCGCCTTCATCCGCACCGCGCACGCCGACCACATCCGCTGTGTCGAGGTGATCACCGGCCGCGGCAGCGGGGAGCAAGGCGGCGCCATCAAGCGGGAATTCCCGATCTGGCTCAACCTGCCCGAAATCCGCCCCCTGATTCTCGCCGCCAGCCACCCCCATGCCGCCAATCCCGGTTCGGTGCGGCTTTTGCTGAAGCGAATCCGGTGACACCCTTCGGCGCCCGCCTACGCAGCCTGCGCGCCGAGCGGGGGGTCACCCTGAAACAACTGGCCGAGGCGCTACAGGTATCCGCCGCCTATTTGTCGTCGCTCGAACACGGCAAACGCGGCGCCCCGCGCGCCGGCCTCGTGCATCAGGTCAACGAGTATTTCGGGCTGATCTGGGATGAGGCCGATGACCTGTCAGGTCTCGCGAAACTGTCCAACCCGCGCGTGACGGTCAACACCGCCGGCCTGACGCCGGAGCAAACCGCGCTGGCGAATCGGCTGGCCCAGGCCATTCATCGCCTGACGCCCGAGACGGTCGCATCGCTGCACGCCATCCTGGATACGACAACGCCGCAACCCAAACCCAGGCTGCGGCGCGCGGCGAGAAAAACAAAATCGAATTAGGCCGCGAGCTGCATCACGCTCGATTCGATTTCGGCGCCGACCCGCATCCGAGCGGTCGCGAGATCGTAGGCGCTCTGCAGGCCCAGCCAGAATTGCGGGCTGGTCCGGAAGCATCGCGCCAGACGCAGCGCCAGGTCGGAGTTCAGCGGGGCTTCGTCGTCGATCAGAAGCTCGATCCGGTCGGGCGACACCCCCAAAGCATGGGCCAACGCCGCAGCATCGAGCCGCAAGGGCTCCATATACTCTTCGCGAAGGACCCGTCCTGGGTGCATCAGGCTGCTCATGCGTGCCATCGTTCGACCTATTGGTTGGAACGAGGGTGCTTATGAAACGGACTCATGGCGGAATTTGGGCAGATTATGCCGCAATGCGGCATTTCATGCCTTATTCGAACAGACGACCCGCGGGACAGCCGCTGATCGCGGGAGCGGGCCGCGGCCCCGACCGTGTCATACCGGAGGTCGTCGGCCGCGAACGCCAGCCCGGCGCGGAGCGTCGGGGCTGATTGTCTCCGACGCCTCGGCCACCGCCCGACCCACCCGCGTCATGCCGCCGCATGCCGGCACCCACGCCTCCAGGGGCCTTTTTTGTCATGATGGTTCCACCCGCGTCATGCCGGCGCATGCCGGCACCCACGCCTCCCCGGGTCTTTTTTGTCATGATGGTTCCACCCGCGTCATGCCGGCGCATGCCGGCACCCACGCCTTCCGGTCTCAAAGCAATGAGGGGTACAAATCGACCCAATCCCAATTCATCGCGCGGATCATCCGCACTTTGTCGGCGCGGGACCAGTTCTTGATGCTCTTCTCGCGTGCGATCGCGGATACGATTTCGTCGTGGAACTCAAACCAGGCCAGACGTCCCAGCCCATAACGGGATGTGAAGCCTTGAACCTCGCCGGTCCGATGTTCATGGACACGCCGGATCAGATCCGCGGTGACGCCCGTGTAGAGCGTGCCGTTCGGCCGATTGGTCACGATGTAAACCCAACCACCTCTCATGGGGCGAGTTTCACCGAAATTGGTAAAGGAAGGGTTAACACCAACCGTCCCAATCATTGACGCATCGGCCTTCCACCCGCGTCATGCCGGCGGATGCCGGTATCCACGATTTTCGCTGCACGGAGCTTGAAAAGTCCCGGATACCGGCATTCGCCGGCATGACGATAGGGGTCGGGCCACGAGTCAAGGTTTCGGGCGGTCGGTATAAGGTGGGGAGGAAAAAGCGTGGATGCCGGCATTTGCCGGCATGACGGGGTGGGAGGCCGATATGTCAATCATTTGCGCCGTTGCTACAAAGATCGTTCGCCCGGCTTGTTGTCTCGCCATGCCGGCGACCTGAAACGCCTCCGCCCGCCTGGCCACCGCCACGGTATCCGCGGCGCCGGTCAGCCGAGGCTGATGCCGGCCGCCTCGACCATGCCCCGGATCGTCGCGACGATCTCGTCCTCGCTTTTCCCCATCGCTTCGAGCAGGCCCCAATAGTTCCCGATCGCCGCATCGCGGTGCGGATGCGCATGGCCGGTGTCGCGCTGGAACCGGAGGAAGATCGCCAAGTGTCGGCGCATCAGCGGTTCCGCCTCGCCGAGCCGGTTGGTGGCTTGCAGCAGTTGCGCGAGATTGTTGAGGTCGCGCGCGACGTTCGGGTGGTCCTGGCCGTGGCTGGCCTCATCGATGGCCAAAGCGCGGCGCATGAGCGGTTCCGCCTCGCCGAGCCGGTTGGTGGCTTGCAGCAGGGCCGCGAGATTGTTGAGGTCGCGCGCGACGTTCGGGTGGTCCTGGCCGTAGCTGGC
>CAIRCM010000225.1 GCA_903877125.1 uncultured Acetobacteraceae bacterium
ACCAGCTACGCACTGGAATCCCAGGAAACCATCTTCGGCGAAGACCTGAACGGCGACGGCAGGACCGGCTTGGCGCGGACCACGATCGCCGCCAACGGCACCGCCGCTCTTGTCCAGGCGGCGAACGAGTACGAAATCAATCCGGCCGGTGGCGGCCCTGCTGCTATCCTGCAATACCAGAACACCCCGATCACGGTCGGTCAGTTCGGTTCGGTTATCGCCCCGATTGGTGCGGTCAGAACGGCAACCGGCTACGAAGTCGCGTGGAACCTGGGCAGCGGGCTGTACATCGTCTGGAACACCGACAGCGCCGGCAACTACACCAGCAGCGCGACCGCGGTGGTCTCGGGCAACAGCTACGCATTGGAGGCGGCGGAATCGACCTTCGGCGAAGACCTGAACGGCGACGGCACGATCGGTTTGAAGCTGACCACGATCGCCAACAACGGCACCACCGCGCTGGTGCTGGCGGGGAACCAATATGAATTGAACCCGAGCAGCGGCGGCACAGGCCCGCTCGTGTCGCTGTCCGGCAGCCCGATTACGGCTGGGCAGTTCGGGTCGGGCATCATCCCGGCGGGTGCGGTGAGAACCGCCAGCGGCTACGAAATCGCTTGGAGTCTGGGCGGCGGCCAGTACGCCGTCTGGAACACCGACAGCACCGGCAACTATATCGGCAACGCCACCGCCGTGGTGGCCGGACAAAGCTTCGCCCTGGAAGATCTGGAACCCACGTTCGGCGAGGACCTCAACGGTGATGGACGGCTTTCGAGACAGGTGATTGCCGCCGGTACGGCGATCAATCTCAGCGGCCAATCCCAATCGGTCACCATCAACCTGGGCGACAACACCGCGTCAGCGTCCTCTGGCCTGTCCCTGCCGACACTGACCTTCCTCGGCACACCGGATACCATCGCGCTCGGAACCGGCGCGGCGATCGTCGAATACGCCCTGCAACCGTCCAGCGGGATCGAGACGGTGTCCGGGTTCATCTTCGGCACCGACGAATTGAACATCGATCTGGTGGGAGCGGCCAACAACAATCTCGTGGCTTTCGACACGACGATGAATGGCGTTCACGCCATCGCCTTGGCAGCCAGCAGCGACCGCTCGCATGGCATCGTGCTGACCAACCTCACCGGCGGACTGACCGCGGCCCAGCTGCTCGCATCGCACGCCACTTTCGTCGGGGGGCACGCCCTGATCGGTTGCCCCCCCCCTTGCGCCTATCGCCCGAACGCGTTCCTGTCCGTTCCATGGAGCCGACCCTTGCCGCCAACGTCATGCATTTCGCGCGCTTGCTGCGCCGCGCCGGCCTGCCCGTCGGACCCGCCGAAGCAATCGCCGCGCAGGAAGCGCTGACCCGCATCGATCTCGCCTCCAAAATCGAGGCTCGGACGGCCCTCCGCACCGCCATGATCCACCGCCACGAACACCAAGAGGTCTTCGACCAGGCCTTCGCCCTGTTCTGGCGCGATCCATCCGCCGCCGAACAGGCCGCGGCCATGGCGTTGCTGGAAGCGCAAAAAGAGAAAAAACTCGAACGCCCGCCCCCCGCCTCCCGCCGCCTCGCCGAAGCCTTCGCCCCGAAGACCGACCGCAAACCGGAACCGCAAGACGAACCGCCGGTCCAGGACGCGGTGCTCACGGTTTCCGACCAGGAACGCCTGCAAACCATGGACTTCGAGGCCATGAGCGCCGCGGAAATCGCCGCCGCCAAGCGCGAAATCCAGCGCCTCACGCTACCGCTCGATCTCCGCCGCACCCGCCGCACCCGGCCCGATGCCAATGGCCCGATCACCGATCTCCGCCGCACCATCCGTCAAAGCCTGCGCCAAGGCGGCGAAATTTTTGCAATCGCGCACAACCGCCGCACAACCCGCCCGCCGCCGCTGGTCGTGCTGTGCGACATCTCCGGCTCGATGTCCCGATACGCGCAGATCCTCCTGCATTTCCTGCACGCCGTCACCAACCAGCGCGACCGCGTACACAGCTTCCTCTTCGGCACCCGCCTGTCCAACGTGACCCGCCAACTCAAGGCCCGCGACCCCGAGGTCGCCTTTCAGATGGTCGCCCATGCCGTGCCCGACTGGTCCGGTGGCACCCGCATCGGCGAGGCCCTCGCCCGTTTCAACCAGCTTTGGGCACGCCGCGTCCTCGGGCAGGGTGCGATCGTGCTGCTGATCACCGACGGGCTCGACCGCGACGGCGCCCACGGACTTGCCGACAACATGGATCGCCTGCATCGGTCCTGCCGAAGACTGATCTGGCTCAACCCGCTGTTGCGCTGGAGCGGCTTCGAGCCAAAATCGCAGGGTATCAAAGCCATGCTGCCGCACGTCGACGAATTCCGGCCGGTGCATAACCTTGAAAGTCTGCGGGGCCTGATCGATCTCCTGTCCCGCCCAACCGCAACCACGAGGACCTCACGATGAACCTCCACGATTCCGAGGATATTCTCGCCACCGCCGCCGGCTGGCGGGCTGCCGGCGAACTGGTCGCGGTCGCGACCGTCACCGAAACCTGGGGCAGTTCCCCGCGCCCAGCCGGCAGCCGACTCGCGGTGACCAAATCCGGCAAAATGGCCGGTTCGGTGTCCGGCGGCTGCATCGAGGGCGCGGTGGCCGACGCCGCCATGAAAACCATTGAGACCGGCGCCCCGCAACTTCTGGATTTCGGCGTCTCCCACGAACGCGCCTGGGAAGTCGGCCTGGCCTGCGGCGGCAAGGTGAAGGTCTTCGTCGAGAAGCTGCTCTAGCAACCAGCTTTGCGGCCAGCCGCGAACGGGGTATCGTCCGTTGTGCATAAACGGGACGAACGCTCATGACTCCGGATATCCTGGCCGCACTGCAACAAGCCAAAGCCGATAAGCGACCGGTGGTCCTGGCCACCCAACTGCCCGGCGGCGAGCAATGCCTGCTGCCCGACCCCAACCGATCGGCCGCGCTCAACGAAGCAGCGGCCAAGGTGCTGCATTCCGATGAGAGCGGTACCTTCACTGTCGACGACGTCAGCTGGTTCCTGCACGCTCACAACCCGCCGCTGCGCCTTATCGTGGTCGGCGCGGTCCACATCGCCCAGGCGCTCGTCCCTTTCGCCACCCCCTGTGGCTTCGCGACCACCATCGTCGATCCCCGGCGCTCCTTCGGCTCCGATGAACGGTTCCCCGGCGTCACCATCTCCAACGCCTGGCCCGACGAGGCGATGGACGAATTCCGTCCGGACAGCCGCACCGCCGTCGTGACCCTCACGCACGATCCGAAGCTGGACGATCCCGCGCTCGATCGCGCCTTGAAGTCCGAGGCCTTCTACATCGGCGCCCTCGGCTCCCGCCGTACGCACGCCGCCCGCCTCGGCCGCCTCCGCGCGCTCGGACACACCGACGAATCGATGGCACGCATCCGCGGCCCGGTCGGGCTGGATCTCGAAGCGGTGACGGCACCGGAAATTGCCCTGTCGATCATCGCCGAACTCGTGGCCGTGCGACGCGGATCGCCGCTGGGTGTGCGAAAGAAACCCGAATGAAATTCGGCCCCGCGCCATTGGATGAGGCGCTTGGCGCCATCCTCGCGCACAGCCAACGGGTCGGGGAGCGGATGATCCGCAAGGGATCGCTGCTCGATGCGGACATGATCGCTGCCATGCGCGCGGCCGGCTGCACCGACGTGGTCTGCGCGCAGCTCGAACCCGGCGATGTCCCGGAAGATATCGCCGCCGACCGGCTCGCCACACCCTTGGTGTCCCCCCTGATCGGGCGTTCCCGTGCCGCGACCGGCCGCGTCAACCTCTCAGCTGAGGCCCCCGGCTTGCTCCGCGTCGATCGTTCGGCGATCGACCGGCTGAACATGATCGATGAGGCGCTGACCGTCGGCACTTTGCCCGACTACGCTGTCGTCGGACCGAAGGACCTCGTGGCGACCATCAAGGTCGTACCCCTGTCTGTGCCCGGCAAGTTGCTGAACGTGGCGGAGGCGATGGTGCGCCAGTCAGGCTCGCCGATCCGGCTGCACCCGTTTTCGAACCTGAAGGTCGGCCTGGTGGTGACGGAACTGCCAGGGCTGAAGGACAGCGTGATCGACAAGACGATTGCGGTGACCAGTCAGCGGGTGACCGGCCTGACCGGCACGCTGCTGCCGCCGGTTCGTTGCCACCATGACGAAGCAGCGGTTGCCGGTGCGCTGGAAACGCTGCTGGCCGCCGGCGCCGACCTGCTGCTGGTCATCGGCGCCTCCGCCGTCGTGGACCGCCGCGATGTCGGCCCCGCCGGCATCGTGCGGGCGGGTGGCGAGATTCTGCATTTCGGCATGCCGGTCGACCCCGGCAATCTCATTTGCCTGGGTCGTCTCCGCGATCGCCCGGCGCTGGTGCTGCCCGGATGCGCCCGGAGCCCCGTCCTGAACGGTATCGATTTCGTGTTGCAGCGCCTGTTCGCCGGGATTCAGGTTACCCCCGCCGACATCATGCGCATGGGTGTGGGAGGATTGTTGTCGGAAGCCGAGGCCCGCCCGCTGCCGCGGGAAAAAGCCCCCGCCACCGAACGGTCGGGCGCGGCCCCCCGCAGCGCGCCGGCAATCGCGGCGGTGGTGATGGCCGCCGGCCGATCCAGCCGCATGGCCCCGCACAACAAACTGCTGGTGACCGACAAGGCCGGCAAGACGATGATCGCTCGGGTTGTCGACAACGTCCTGTCGTCCCATGCCCGCCCCGTCCTGGTCGTGACAGGTTACCAGGCCGAGCAGATCGAGCAGACTTTGGGCGGCCGACCCGTGCGTTATGTGCATGCGGCCGATTTCGCTGAAGGCATGTCCGCCAGCCTGAAGGCGGGGATTGGCGCGGTGCCCCCGGACTGCGCGGCGGCGATTGTCTGTCTGGGCGACATGCCGCTGGTCACCGGGCGAATGATCGACCGGGTGATTTCCATGTACAACCCCGATGCCGGACGCCTGATCGTGCAGCCGACGTTTCGCGGCAAGCCGGGCAATCCCATGCTTTGGGATAAACGTTATTTTGGGGAAATATTGAAGATCTCGGGGGACTCCGGCGCCCGCTCCCTGCTCGTCAAATACGCCGAGGCGGTGGTCGGTGTTGAAATGGCCGACGATGCGGTGTTGCGGGATTTCGATACCGCGGAAAGCCTGGCCACCCTGCCGCCGCGGATGCGTCCGGATAACATTGTCTAGCAGGCTGCTAGCGCTCAATTGTCGGTATTGTCGTGCTGGTGTCTTGGGATTTGCAATTCATCGCACGTTTTTTTGACTTGTGTTGAACGGCACGGGCTGGCATGTAGACCCATGTGTCGGTCTCAAGTCGACAAAAAAGGCTTCTTGGCATGTCTCCTCGAAATGTGATGCCGCACCCCGATGGGCAGGCCAACGATTCCGGGCTGGATACAGGATACACGTACGATCCGTCCGATGGACTTGGATTGACCGCCGCCAACGCCGGAACGGGCAGCGGCGGGACGGTCAACATCGCAAGTGCGAACGCCAGCGCACCCGCGCCTACCCTTGTCACCACCGCCGGCTCGGCCCTGCAGTTCAACCTCATCTGGGACAGCAGCGTGTCCTCCGCGCCGGCGGGCTTCATGGCCGACGTGATCGCGATGGCGCAAACGTTCGAAACCGCTTTCGGCAACGCCGCCACCATCAACATCGCTGTCGGTTACGGTGAGATCGGCGGCAGCGCCTTGAGCCGCGGTGCGCTTGGCGAAAGCGAGGATATCGAGCAATCGGTCAGCTACGCAGCGCTTCTGGGCGCCTTGGCGACCCACAATAACAATGCGACCGTGGCCGCCGTTCTCGCCTCGCTTCCCTCAACCTCCCCTGTCAGCGGCACGATCGTGGTGACCACGGCGCAGGCCAAGGCGCTCGGCCTGATCGCCGGGAGCGGCACCGCTGTCGACGGCAATATCGGGTTCGCGACCGCCAGCACCTTCACCTACAGCGGCGGCGTCGCCAACGGGACATACGACTTCAACGGTGTCGTCGCGCACGAGATCAGCGAAGTCATGGGACGTCTGCTGTTCACGGGCGGCTACAGCTCGTCGTATCGCAACGCATACTCGCTGCTGGACCTGGTCCATTACTCGGCACCGGGCGTCCGGGATTTCTCTGGATCCACGCCTGGGTATTTCTCGCCAAATGGGGGAGTGACCGACGGCGGAGATTTTAACACCGATCCCAGTGGCGATTCCGGCGACTGGGCGTCAAGCATGGGCAACAACGCTTTCGATGCGTTCTCCAGTTCAGGTGTGCTCAATTCCTTTACCAGCGGCGACATCGTTGAGATGAACGCCATCGGGTGGACAATCACCCCATTTGTGATCGAATCGGCGAATGGCACCAGCCTCGTACGGGTCGGTAGCCAATATGCGATGTGGAACGCCGCTAACACCGGCCCCACGCTCGAATATCTGAACAACCCCGTCACCGTCGGGGAGTTCGGCACCTCCATCGCACCAATCGCGGCCGTGAAGACCGCCAATGGCTATGAAGTGGCCTGGAATCTGGGCAGCGGTCTGTTCGTTATCTGGAACACCGACAGCAACGGCAACTACACCGCCAGCCCAGCCGGCGTCGTTCTGGGTTCCAGCTATTCCTTGGAATCGGCCGAAACGACGTTTGGATTCGCCCTGAACGGCGACGGCACGATCGGGCTGAAGCTCGCCACCATCGCCAACAACGGCACGACAGCGCTGGTGCAGGCGGCCGACGAGTACGAAATGAACCCGAGTGCCGGCGGCACCGGCCCGATCCTGCAGTTCCAGAACACCCCGATCACCGCCGGGCAGTTCGGCGCCTCCATCGCCCCCTTCGGTGCGATCAAAACCGCCACCGGCTACGAAGTCGCCTGGAGCTTCGGCGGTGGCGTTTTCTCCATCTGGAACACCGACAGCAGCGGCAATTACACCTCCAATGCCGCGGCCTTCGTGTTGGGTGGCAGCTACCCCCTCGAAGCCGCCGAAACGACATTCCACCAGGACCTGAACGGCGATGGCACGATTGGGCTGAAGCTCACCACCATCGCCAACAACGGCACGACCGCGCTGGTGCAGGCGGCGAACGAGTACGAAATGAACCCGAGTGCCGGCGGCACCGGCCCGATCCTGCAATACCAGAACACGCCGATCATCGCGGGGCAGTTCGGCGCCTCCATCGCCCCTGTCGGTGCGATCAAAACCGCCACCGGCTACGAAGTCGCCTGGAGCTTCGGCGGTGGCGTGTTTACCATCTGGAACACCGACAGCAACGGCAATTATACCAGCAACGCCACCGCCTTCGTGTTGGGTGGCAGCTACCCCCTCGAAGCCGCCGAAACGACGTTCAACCAGGACCTGAACGGCGACAGTACGATCGGCCCGACAACTGCGACGATTATGTCCAACAGCGTGATGCGCCTGGTGCGGCTCGCGAACCAATACGCGTTGGAAAACAGTTCCGGGAGCATCGTGGCGTGGTTGAGCTACCAGGGCACCCCGGTCATCACCGGTCAGTTCGGTACCGCCGTCGCGCCGGTCGGGGCCAAACAGATGGCCAGCGGTTACGAAGTCGCCTGGAGCCTCGGCAACAGCCAATTCGCCGTTTGGAACACCGATAGCACCGGCAATTTCACCGCCGCGGCCACCGGCATCCTGTCGGGCACCAGCACTACCTTGGAGGCGCTGGAAGCCAACTTCGCCAACGGGGTCTTCGCCGGTGCCGGACCGGCGGCCACGGCAACGACCAAGGCGACCAATGGCACGACGGTTCTGGCGCAGGTCGGCAATCTCTACGAACTGAACCCCGCCAGCGGCGGTACCGGTCCCTTGTTGGAATACCTGGGCAGCTACGTCGCCGCTGGCCAATTCGGCTCCGCCGTCGTCCCTGTCGGCGCGGTGAAGACCGCCGCTGGCTACGAAGTCGCCTGGAACCTCGGCAACAACCAATTCGCCGTTTGGAACACCGACAGCAACGGCAACTACACCGGCGCCGCGACCGCCGTGGTGACGGGCCAAAGTTTCGTCCTGGAAGACCTTGAACCGACCTTCGGCGAGGACCTCAACGGCGACGCGCGACTCTCGGCGCAGTTGATTACAACCGGCACCACGGTCAACCTCGTCAGTCAAACCCAATCCACAACGATAAACCTTGGTGCCAATACCGCGTCAGCCTCCGCGGGGCTGTCCGCACCGTCGCTCGCATTCCTCGGCACACCCGATACCATCACCCTCGGGACCCACGCCGCCATCGTCGAATACGCCCTGCAACCGTCCAGCGGGATCGAGACGGTTGCCGGTTTCATCCTGGGCACGGACGAACTGAACATCGATCTGGTTGGCGCGGCCAGCAGCACACTCAAGGCGTTCGACACGACGGTGAACGGCAGCGCCGCCATCGCCTTGGCAAGCACCAACGACTCTCTGCACGGCCTCGTGCTGACGAACGTCACCGGCGGCCTGAACGCTGCCACGCTCCTGACATCGCACACCACATTCGTCGGCGGTCATGCGCTGATATCGTGAACCGAGCGATCGCGAACGCTACCCGACCGCCGGCCCCACATAAGCCGATGTCGGCCGGATCATCCGCCCCGTCTTCTGCTGCTCCATCGCATGCCCCAGCCACCCGGCGACGCGGCATGCCGCAAACACCGGCGTAAACCCTTCCCGAGGGAAGCCCACCGCATCCAGCAGCAGTGCTGCCATCACCTCCACGTTCGGCGGCAGCTTGCGTCCCGGTTTCACCCGCTCGATCGCCGTCGCCACGGCCTGCTCGACCCGCGTCGCAAACGCGAGACGGCGTGCCAATGCACCCATCTGCTGCATCGACCCCCGCATTGCCTCGGCCCGAGGGTCGTTGCCGCTGTAAACGCGGTGCCCAAACCCCATCAGCCGCTCCCCGCGCCGGAGCTTCGCCTCGATCCACGCTTCGATGTCGGGTTCCGCCTCCGCCGCCTCCAGCAGATCCAGCGTCGGCCCCGGTGCGCCCCCATGCAGTTCCCCGGTAAACGCGCCCCAAGCCCCAACCACCGCGCAGGCCAACGAAGCCCGGGTCGAGGCAATCACCCGCGCGGTGAAACTGGACGCGCTGAGACCGCTTTCGACCATCGAGGTGAAATACGTATCCAGCGCGGCAACGGCGCTGTCCGGTGCCGGCGCGCCATGGAACATCCGCAACAGATCCGCCGCCGACGACAAGCCCGCATCCGGTGCCACCGGCGCCAGCCCCCGCTCGGCGCGCAGCAGCGTGGCCACCGCCACCGACATCGCCCCGACCAGTGTCGCCGGCGCGCTGTCGTCGGGTTGGACGGCCAGCGCCAGACGCAGCCCCTCATACACCGATGCCCCGCTTGTGAGCGGCAGCCACCGGTCCATCCCCGCGAACGCCGCCACCCGCGCCGCACCGAACGCGGCCTGAACCCCTTCGCGGGTCAGGCCGTCGCCCGCGAAACCTTCCCACAACAGCGCAACCGTCCCCTCGAACCCATGTTCCGCCAGCAGGGTTGGCAGCGGAACGCCGCGCATCCAGATCATGCCCCGAGCTGAATCGGTCAAACACAGCACGGTCTCAGCCGCGACGACGCCATCCAATCCACGTTGCATACGCTTCGGTTCCTCTCATCTTGCGCCCCGCACCATAGACAAGCTTGATCCGCGCGTCCCCTGCTGCGACATAAGGGCCACGAGCGGGAGACCAGCGTGAAAACACCCCAAACCATGTCCGAAGGCCAGCGCGCCTACGAAGCCAAACGTGCCGCCAAGGCGGGCATGAGCCTCGACAAGTGGCTGCAAGTGAAACGGCGGGAGCAGGAAGCCGAGGAAAAGGCGCGCCTGAAAGCCACTGAACCGCCGAAGCCGCCGAAGAAGCCGGGTTTCTTCGCCCGCCTGCTCGCCCGCGCCGAAAAACCGCTGGGTTCCTGACACGCTCGCCGTCCACGCGGATTGGAGCGTCGATCCGCGCAAGCGGTGGATGGCGGTGGCCAAACGGTCGGGCGCCGAATGGTTCCTGGGCGCGGCCAGGCCGGTCGGTGATCCCGCGACCTTGTTCGACCGTCTGCTGAATGAGGCCGGCGGCACCCCAGTCGCCCTGGGCGCCGACCTTCCTGTCGGCCTGCCCCGCGCCTACGCGGCACGACGGCCGGAAGCGTCATTCCGGGACTTTCTCGCCCGCACTGCCGACTGGCCCGATTTCTATCGGGTCTGCGCGACGCTGGATGACCTCCGCCCCGAACGCCCATTTTATCCCACCCGTGGCATCAAGGGCATGACAAGGGCGGCCCACGCCGCAGCCCTCGGGCTTGGTGGCCCCGCGGCTCTGTCCCGCCTGTGCGATCGCGCCACCGCCGAACGACCGGCCGGCGCGCCATTGTTCTGGACCCTCGGCGCCAATCAGACCGGCAAGGCCGCCATCGCCGCATGGCGCGACATGCTGGTGCCGGCCCTCGCCACCGTCCGTCTCTGGCCCTTCGACGGCCCGTTCCTGTCCCTGCTCGCCCCGGGCTCGGTGGCCCTCGCCGAGACCTATCCCGCGGAGGCGATGCGCCATCTGGCGATCCCCACACGGGGCAGCAAACGCCGCCAATCCGATCGGGCTGCCGTTGCGAACCCGCTGCGCGATGCCATGGCCCGCCTGCGCATCGTCCCCGATGCCGCCATGGCCATCGCGGTGAGCGACGGTTTCGGCCCCGATGCGGCTGGCGAGGACCGCTTCGATTGCGTCCTCGGCCTGCTGTGCGTCATCAATGTGCTGGCCGGCAACCGCCCGGACGACACCCCGCCCGACCCCTGGCTGACGCGCTGGGAGGGCTGGGTGCTCGGGCAAACGTCCCTGCCGGCAAACGGAGCGTGATATGCAATTCGGCCTGTTCGGCGGCGCCCAGTCCGCCCAATCCGACCCCGCGAAGGGCTACGCCGACTACCTCGACTTCCTCCTCGAAGCCGAAGCCCTCGGTTACCGCGGCTGCTTCCTGACCGAACACCATTTCACCGGATGGGGACAGGTCTCAGCACCGCTGCACATGCTGACATGGCTTGCCGCCCGGACTACGACGTTGCGCCTGGGCACGGCCGTCATGGTACTGGCGTGGCACAATCCCATGCTGCTGGCCGAACAGGCCGCGACCGTGGATGTGCTGTCGGGCGGACGGCTGGAACTTGGCGTCGGGCGTGGCTACCGGCACAATGAATTCCACGGCTTCGCGATGGATGACGCCGAAGCGGAGGCGCGGTTCGAGGAATCCCTCGCCGTCATGACCCAAGCCTGGACCACGCCGGGCCGCTTCAGCCACCAGGGCCGCTTCTGGCGCTTTGACGATGTCATCCTGGAGCCACCGCCGTTGCAACACCCGCACCCGCCGATCTGGGTCAGCGCCGGCCGCGACGCGTCGATCGTCCGAGCGGCCGAACGCGGTTTTCGACTCCTGCTCGACCAGTTCACCCCCGTGGCGGTCCTGCGCGAACGCATCGCGCTTTACCGTCGTACCGTCGAACAGGCCGGCCGAGTGTTCGACCCCATGTCGGTCGCTGTCGCCCGCGATGCCTGCCTCACGCCCGATAATGCCAGTCGGGCCGAGGCCCTCCGCCGCCGTGCCGCCGGGCATCAACGTATGATCGACGCCGCCCGCACCCCCGGCCGCGACGGCGGTTCCCACATTCTCGCCTGGGCCGACCGGCCGGAGGCACGCACCGACGCTGCCCTTTACGGCACCCCAGCCGAGGTTGCGGAAAAAATCGCCGCCTTGCGCGATGCCGGTGTGCACTACGTCCTGCTCAACATCCTCGGCCATGCCCGCGACACGCTGAGAGGGTTTGCATCCGCCTTCGATATGCGCGCAACATCGGGCTAAACCGGGAGCCACCGATCATGACCACCCCTCGCATGATGAAACTCGGCGCCTTCGTGCATGAAACCGGCCAGCACGTCGCGGCCTGGCGCCACCCTGGCGCATACGCCGAATCCGGAACCAACTTCGCCCAGGCCGCCGATGTCGCCCGCACCGCCGAACGCGGCCTGTTCGACCTGTTCTTCCTCGCCGACAGCGCCGCCGTCAGCGTGTTCGGCTCCCCCGAATCGCGCGGCCGCATGGGCAAGCTGGTCAAATTCGAGCCGATGACGATCCTGTCCGCCCTCGCCGCGGTCACCACCCATCTCGGCCTCGTCGCCACCACATCGTCCACCTACAACGACCCCTACAACCTCGCTCGGCAGTTCGCGTCCCTCGATCAGATCAGCGGTGGCCGCGCCGGCTGGAATCTGGTGACGTCGAACAACGAAGCCGAAGCCTTCAACCACGGCCGCGACCAGCACGCCGCCCACGCCGACCGTTACGACATGGCCGCCGAATTCGCCGAGGTCGTGACCGGCCTGTGGGATTCCTGGGACCCCGACGCCTTCATCCGTGATCAGGACTCCGGCGTCTATTTCGACCCCGCGAAGATGCACACCCTGAACCATCGCGGCAAATACTTCTCCGTGCGCGGTCCGCTGAATGTCGCCTGCTCCCCGCAGGGACGCCCGGTGCTGGTGCAGGCCGGCGCGTCCGACACCGGCCGCGACCTCGCCGCCCGCACCGCCGAGGTCGTGTTCACCGCGCAAACCACCTTCGAACAGGCCACGCAATTTTACGCCGACGTGATGAACCGCCTGCCGCGCTTCGGCCGAACATCCGATGAAGTCCGCATCCTCCCCGGCATCTACCCCGTCGTCGGCCGCACCGAAGCCGAGGCAAAGGAGAAATTCGATTATCTTCAGTCCCTCATCCACCCCAGCGTCGGCATCGCCGTGCTGGAACACACGATCGGCGTGGGCGGCCTGGACAAATTTCCGCTGCATGGCCCGGTGCCCGACATGGGCGACACCAATGGACCTCTATCTCGTCAGCGTCTGTTGCTCGAAGCCGCGCAGCGCGACAATCTGACCCTGTGGGAGCTCTGCCTGCTCAACGCCGGGCCGCGTGGGCATCTGTTGTCGATCGGCACCCCCGAACAGATCGCCGATACGATGGAACACTGGTTCCGCAACGGCGCCTGCGACGGGTTCAACGTGATGCCGGCCTGGCTGCCTGGCTCCCTGACCGATTTCGTCGACATGGTCATCCCGGAGCTGCAACGCCGAGGCCTGTTTCGCACCGCGTACGAGGGGCGGACGCTGCGGGAGAATCTGGGTCTGCCGATGCCCGTCAGCCGGTGGAAATCGCAGGCGATCGGCGCGGCTGCCGATTGACCCATAGCGCCCCCGCCACCACACGGTACGGGACTCACCTCACCATCGCCGGATAATCCCGATCCGCGAGCACCTGCACCCGCCGCATATAGCGCGGGTGATCCCCGTAATCCGCGACCGCGTTGTGCGTGGTGCCGATATCGTCCCACATGAGCACATCGCCCTCGGTCCAGCGGTGCGCATACAGATACTGGTCCCGGTCCTGCTCCCGGTAGAGAATATCCAGCAGCGCCTCGCTCTCGGCCGCCGGCATTCCGTCGATATGCGTCACATAACCGATGGTGCAGTAAAGCACCTTCTTACCCGTAACCGGATGCGTATAGGCAATGGGATGCGACACCGGCGGCTTGCGTTTGCGCTGTGCCTCGGTCAGCGGCGGGCGGGTGTTGCCGGGGCGCTGGCGCATCATCTCCCAGAACTTGTTGAAATCGTGCGTCGCCGTACGCCCCTCGATCCGAGCCTTCACGTCCGCCGGGAGCCCGTCATAGGCCGCGTGCATGTTGCGGAATTCGGTATTGCCCAACGGCGCGCCGTTCACCACCGGCACCTTCTGTGCATGCAGAATGGTCGTCAGCGCGATCGTTTCGCTGTATGACATATCCGTGTGCCAACCCTGCCCGGCATCGCCCAGGCCGATCTGCTTCCCGTCCTTTTTGATGTTGGACAGGATCATGACCTCGGGATGCTCGGGCTCGTGGAACATGTTGGCCACGTTGATCTCCAGCCCGCCGAAACACGACCCGAACGCGGCGAAGGCATCGACGTCCAGCGTCTGCTTCGGAAAGCACAGCACCCCATGCTGGCCCAGCGCGACCAGAATCTCGCGGATTTCGGCCGACGATAGAGGGTTTTGCAGATCGATGCCCTCGATACGGGCGCCGAGGGTTTGGCCGCTGGGGGTGATGCGCATGGTCAAGGCTCCGGAATGCTACCGATCAGTAGCTTATCGCGCGCCCCATCGCTTCCCGCAACGCCGCTCCGCTACCGTTCGACCGCGATCAGGCGGATTCGCCGCCCATCGACGCCCAGCGCGATCGCGCCCCGCTTCAACGCCAGTGCGTCGTTGCCGAACACCTCGCGCCGCCAGCCGGACATCGCCGGAATGTTCGGTGAGTCTTCCACCGCCAACCGGTCGATATCCTCCGAATTGGCGACCAGCTTTGCTGCGACCTGATGCTGCTCGCACTTCGCCGCCAGCAGCACTTTCAGCAGCGACACCAGCGCCGCCGAAGGCCGCGGCGTATCCTTCGCCGCCGGTGGCACCGGCAGCGCCGATTCCCCCAGCGCCTTCGTCGCCTCGATCACCGCCAGCATCGCCAGCCCGGTCTTGCCCTCGGCAAACCCTTTGGTGATCCCGCGCGACCGCATCAGTTCCTCGGCCGAGGCCGGCGCCGTCGCCGCGATCTCCAGCAGCGTCTCGTCCTTCACCAGCCGCTGCCGAGGAATATTGACCCGCTGCGCCTCCCGCTCCCGCCAAGCCGCCAGCGCCTGCAACTGCCCGAGGAACCGCCGGTTGGTCGACCGCGGCCGCAGCCGCTCGTAAGCTGTTTCCGGATCGACGCGATAGGTCGAGGCCTCATGCAGGGTCGCCATTTCCTGCTTGGTCCAGTCCAGCCGCCCGTCCTTCGCCAGCCGCGAGCACAGTGCCTCATAGACGTCCCGCAGATGCGTCACATCGGCGGCCGCATAGGTGATCTGCGCGGCGGTCAAAGGCCGAGCGGCCCAGTCGCTGAAGCGGTGGGTTTTGTCGATGGTCCCGCCGGTCAGGCCGGCCACCAGCGCCTCATACCCCACCTGATCGCCAAACCCGGCGACCATGGCCGCGACCTGGGTATCGAACATCGGCCGCGGCACATCGCCGAACTTCAGCACGAAGATTTCGATGTCCTGGCGCGCGGCGTGAAAGACCTTGGTGATCGAGGTATCGTCGAACAATTCCTTCAGCGGCGTCAGATCGAGGTCCGGCGCCAGCGCGTCGATCACCGCGGTTTCGTGGGTACCGCCGAGCTGGACGACGCAGAGGTCTGGCCAGTAGGTGCGTTCGCGCATGAACTCGGTGTCCACGGTCACGAACGTTTCGACGCGCAGCCGCTGGCACAGTTCGGCCAGGGCCTCGGTCGTGGTGATCAGCTGCGGGGTGGGGTGGCCAGGGGAGGACGGAGACGACATACGCCGGTTCTAACGGATCGGCGCGGCGAACGATAGGATGGGGGCGTGGCGCGTCCCTCGACAGGGCCGCCAAACGTCATCCCCCACCGCGGCAACGAGGGATCGATTGTCGCCCGCCCTGCTCTCCCCCGTGATGGCCGGCTCCCGGGTACTCGTCCTGTCGCCACGGGCGGGGGGCATTGTGCCTTCGTGGTGAACAAAAGCGATCTTGCAACCGGCTTGGACCCGCCGGACAGGGCCGAGGACATAGGATCCCCGCTTCGGGATCGTCGCCCGAGTGCCTTGTCAAAAAGTTCTTGATTTGTTCCGTTGATCCTGCTACTACCAAACCGAATGACCCAGACAGCCCCACCCACCCCGCCTACCACCAAACCCCGCCCCATCCCTGGGCGCATCGGGGCTGTTCTCCGCGTCCTCGCCACCCTCATCACCCATGCCCGCCACTTCGCCGCGACCGTCGGCACCCGCGTCAACGCCCCGGAATTCGCCACCGGCGCCGTCCTCTTCGGCACCTACGATCTCCCCACCATCCGGCTTCGCGTGCAGCGCGGCATGCTCCGCGCGCTCGCGCTGCAAGAGTACCTGCTCGCCCGCGCCGCACGGGGCTGCAACCTGCGCTTCGCCTGGCCGCCGCGCGTCGAACTCCAACCACACCACCGCCCGCCCGCGAAACCGGCCCGAGCCACGCCCTCCGCCCCGCG
>CAIRCM010000226.1 GCA_903877125.1 uncultured Acetobacteraceae bacterium
GCGAATGCCGGTACCCACGCCTTTCGGAAGTCCCAGCCTCGCAAGGCGTGGATACCGGCATTCGCCGGCATGACGTGATTCGGTCGGCCGGTACGTCAAAGTTTATACGGGCTGGTATAACGCGTTGCAAGAACCAACGCCTGAAGCCGTTCCAAGGACCGGTCCCTCCGCCCGAGTTGCCGAAGGGCTTCGGCCGTCTGTTCCAGATACGCCGCACAACTCCCCAACGTGCCCGTCGCTGTCGCCAACCGTTCGGCGATCTGGCGTTCCGGCAGGCGCCCGGCGTAGCCTTGGTAGCGCCTGTTCACGACGAAGGTCACCGCGCGCACCGGGCCGCGATCTGTCTCGGCAACGACCCACCGCGACAGATATGCACCGCTAAACATCTCCCGCCGCCATGCCAGCAACAATTCGTCCCGAGCGTGCTGGGCCGGAATGCGGAACAGGGCACCGTGGCAGGACCCGCCACGATCCAGCGCCAGCATCAGCCCAGGGTTTTCGGGCGTGCCGCGGCCCATCTTCAACCAGAGGCAGTAACGCCGGTGCCAGCCGCGGACGCTGCCCGGAATCCGTTCGGCAAAATGCAGCGCCGGGTTCCACATCAACGATCCATAGCCGAACAGCCAGATGTCGGACCCGGGATCGTGGCTGGCGAGAACCGCATCGAGGTCCGCCTCGATCGCCGAATCGCTCCGCAACACGGTTCCCGGCGGCGCCCGCAACCGCGCGGCGGCGAGCAGGGAACCATCGCGCAGGGTCTCGCGGGTGACGATATGGGGCGGCTGGTCGTTCATGCCCCCGGCATCGGCCGGGCGCCGCTTCCGGTCAAGCGGGTTTGACAACCCAGCGCTCCAACGGGCGCCTGTTCAGCGACCGCACCGGACTGGCGTTCGGCGGATACAGGCACCGATACGCCGCGATCATGCTGTCGACCTGCACCGGTCCCTTTTGAAGGAGGGCTATCCATGCTGGCAACGAAGTGCGCCGTCAACGCGGGTACAGGCTCGTCCCGGACGTAACCATCGCGTGCAGGCCGAAGCCGAGGAAAATCACCCCGGACACCCTGGTGACCGCGATCGCATGCCGGCGGTAGAAACGCCGTACCGGCCCTGCACCGACCAGCCCGAGCAGCAGGACGTCGGCACCGATGAAGCCCAGGCAGGCGGCGCCCAGCAGCGGCGGAAAGGCGCCCCAACCCAGCGTGCCCGCCTGTCCCGCCAGCAGCGCGGTGAACATTGCGATCGCGACCGGATAGGCTTTCGGGTTGGACACGCCGAAGGCCAATCCCCGCAACGCCGGTCGTTTGGGTGCATCGTCCAGCGACCCGTCCGGCGATGCGCGCGCCGTCACCGCCTTGTAGCCCAACCAACTCAGGTAGACGCCGCACACCAGCCCAAGCAGGTCGAAGGCCAGCGTACCGAACGATCGCGCCCCGAGGATCGCGACCAGCGAGAGCGATGCCCACAGGACATCGCCGGCGAACAGGCCAAGAAGGAACCACGCTCCCTCCCGCCGTCCCCGGCTGGCACCGATGCCAAGCAGCGCGAGAAACGCCGGCCCCGGCGCCAAGGTATAGGCGGCGCCGGAGGCGGCCGAGGCCAGCAGCAGCCCCGAACTAAGAGCCAAACCCTTGATCCCACGGCTCCGGCAGCATGGCGTAGCCTTCGGACGCGCGGACCAGATGTGCGAAGCCGGGGAAATGCACATGCATCCCGGCGATCAGTTGACGGTCGGTCGCCACCATGTCGAACACGCGGGTGCGTGTCGCGGCGGCGGCGTGCGGATCGGTGTCGAAGACCATGGTGACTTTGGGATGGCGGACCTGAACCTCGGGCACGTGGATGATATCGCCCCAGATCAGCAGTGAATCTTTGCCCGACGCAACCATGTAGCCGCTATGGCCCGGCGTATGGCCGTGCATCGGAATGGAGCGGACGCCCGGGAAAACCTCGGTCGCCGTGCTCCAGGTTTTCATCTGGTTGTGATACGGCGCCATCTGTTCGCGCGCGGCCTGGAAATACAGCTTCTTCGCCCGTTCCGGCGCGGCGTTCATCGCGGCGTCGTCCTGCCAATGCTTCGGCTCGTTTTCATGCACCACGAGTTCGGCGTTCGGGAAGTAGCGTTCCCCGGTTTTCGGGTTCGACAGACCGGCGGAATGATCCGGGTGCATGTGGGTGAGGATGACGGTGTCGATATCCGCCGGATCCACCCCGGCCGCCTTCAAGTTCTGCTGCAACTTCCCCGCGGTCGGCATCAGGTAATCGCCCGACCCGGTCTCCACCAGCGCGAGGCGGCCGGCCGAGTAGATCAGATAGCAGTTCACCGACGTCCGCCGCCCCGGGCGGAACGCGTCGGACAGCAACGCTTTCGCATCGCCGGCGGAAATGTTCTGCATCACCTCGACATCGCCGTCCAAATAGCCATCGGATAGGGCGGTGACGACGATATCGCCGATGCGACGGTGGTAGAACCCCGGAATCTGGGCGGTCGGTATTTTGATCATATTGTTACGCTCCGTTTGTGATGCTTATTCCGCCGGGTGGACGTTCCCGCAGTCCGGCCCCACCCAGTGGCTTTGGAATTCGCGATGCATCGGCATGCTGCCGCCGTGACCGTCACCGACGTGCATGTCGATGCTGCCGCTGATCCCCGTCTCGCCCACGGTGTGCACCGTGACGGTGCCGCTCGCCGGATGCGAACCGGTGCAGGTCACGCTGACCCGCACTTCCGAGGCAGAACTGGATACGACGGTATTGGTGCAGTTCGGCTGGGTATTCTGCCCGGTGAAACCCTTCCGCCGCATTGCCTCGGTCAGGCAGTACCGGTGCGCCGTCGGCGCGCCGCCCCCGGCCATTCGTTGGCGCAGGATCGCCTGTTGGTCCGGTGTCATGCGGGCGAGGGCCTCGGGCGGGATTTGCGGTGCGGCACCTTGCGGCGCACCGCCCGACGACGTTGACTCCCACAGCCCCGGCCGCACCGCCAGCCCTTCCGCCAGGGCCGGGACGGTCATCAGCGTGAGGCCGATCGCCAGAAACGCACGTGCTCCGTTCATGCTCCACCTCGCTATTGCGCGATATACCCGCCATCGATCACCAGCTCCGTTCCGGTGACGAACGACGCCTCGTCGGATGCCAGAAACAGTACGCCGTAGGCAACCTCGATCGGTTCGCCCAGCCGGCGCAACGGCGTCGCCGCGATTTTCGATGCGCGCCCGGCTTGATTGGTGGCATTCAGCATCGGCGGCATGTAGCCCGGATGGACCGAGTTCACCCGCACCCCGGACGGCCCGTACTTGGCCGCCGCCGCCTTGGTGTAGATTCGCACCGCGCCTTTGGACGCCGCGTAGCCCGGATGGCTGTCCGCGCTGCCGACAAAGCCCATGATGGACGAGATATTGACGATCGATCCGCGGCCCGCCGCGGACATGACGGCGGCCGCGTGTTTGGTGCCCAGGAACACGCTGGTGGCATTGACGGCCATGATCCGCTCCCACCCCCCCAGTTCTTCGGGGTCCCCCACCGCGCTGCCCGAGATGCCCGCGTTGTTCACCAGGATGTCGAGCCGCCCGTAGGTGGCGACGGTCTCCTGGATCAGCCGCTGCCAATCGGCTTCCGATGTCACGTCGGTGCGGATGAACCGCGCGCGGCCTTGCCCGGCGTTGATGTCGGCGGCGACGGCCTCGCCCTGCTGTTCCAGCACATCGGCGATCACCACCGCCGCGCCCTGTTCGGCGAACAGACGCACTTCGGCCTCGCCCATGCCATGGGCGCCGCCGGTCACGATGGCCACTTTGTCCTTCAGGCGCATGTTTTCCTCCATCCGACGAAAATAGTTCGTCCGCGTTTACGTTTTCTTAACCTTTTAGCCGCACGATGCCATCCGCACCACCCGTGGGGAAGATCGTCATGCAACAGGACACCGACAGCCGTGAGCGTCTGCGCTTTCTGAATATCGACGCGGAAACCAGCCGCCTGCTGGCGGAGTTCTGGCCAGTCGCCGCCGACGCCTTGCCGCGGCTGTTGGACGATTTCTACCAGCACGTCACAACCGTGCCGGCGTTGGCGAAGCTGCTTGGCAGCGACGTGCCCCGTCTGCGGCGGGCACAGGGATCGCACTGGGAGCGGCTGTTTTCCGGACGCTTCGACACCGCGTATTTCGACAGTGTGCGTGCCATAGGACTCATGCACCACAAGATCGGGCTCGAGCCGCGCTGGTATATGGCGAGTTACAATTTCCTGCTGAACCGTCTGACCGCGCTGGCGATCCGGACGCATCGGTGGTCGCCCGCCAGGGCGGCCAAAACCGTCGCCGCGATCACCAGCGCCGTGATACTGGATATGGAGATCGCGGGCTCGACCTACCTGGAACCGAAGGAAACCGCTCGGACCGAGCGGGCGAGAAAGACGGCCGACCTGACGCAGGAATTCAGCGGCAAGGTAAGCCAACTGGCAGGCCTGGTATCCTCGGCGGCGACCCAATTGCAGGCAACCGCCCAGTCGATGGCCGGAACCGCTGACCTAACCATGCAGCAGGCCTCCACCGTCGCCACCGCCGCGGAGGACGCCAGCGCCAACGTACAGACCGTGGCGAGTTCGGCCGAAGAACTGGCGTCCTCGATCGGTGAAATCTCCCGCCAGGTGGCCCAGTCGGCGAAGATCGCCGGCAAGGCGGCCGACGATGCCAAACGGACCGACACCGTCGTGCGCGCGCTGGCCGACGGTGCCCGAACCATTGGGGAGGTCGTCGGGCTGATCAGCAACATCGCCGGGCAAACCAATCTGCTCGCACTGAATGCGACGATCGAGGCAGCGCGGGCCGGGGATGCCGGCAAGGGCTTCGCGGTGGTCGCCAGCGAGGTCAAAAGCCTCGCGACGCAGACGGCGAAGGCCACCGATCAGATCAGCCAGCAGATCGGCCAGATCCAATCCGCCACCAATAAGGCAGTCGCTGCGATCCAGGGTATCGCCACCACGATCGCCGAGGTGAACGACATCGCCGCCGCCATCGCCGCCGCCGTTGAGGAACAGGGCGCGGCAACCAAGGAAATCGCCCGCAACGTGCAGCAGGCCTCGGCTGGCACGCAGGAGGTGACGTCCAACATCGCCGGAGTCCGAGCCGGCGCCAGCGACACCGGCGCGGCCGCCGGCGAAGTGCTGAGCGCGGCCGGCGAACTGTCCCGCCAAGCGGAACAATTGACCGGGGAGGTGGGACGCTTCGTGTCCGCGATGAAGGCCGCATAGAGCGTGATCGCCAGAGGTGGAACCACACGACGGCGTGAATCACGCGATCAAACACAGCGTGATCGCCAGAGGTGGAACCACACGACGGCGTGAATCACGCGATCAAACACAGCGTGATCGCCAGA
>CAIRCM010000227.1 GCA_903877125.1 uncultured Acetobacteraceae bacterium
GTTAGCGCGATTTTTCGATTGTTGGCGGATGCCGCCGAAAGGCCCTAAATCATTCCCACTCGATCGTCCCAGGCGGCTTGCTGGTAATATCGTACGTCACCCGATTGATCCCCCGAACCTCGTTGACAATCCGCCCCGCCACCCGGGTCAAAAACCCCATATCGAACGGATAAACATCCGCCGTCATGCCATCCGAGCTGGTAACCGCTCGTAAGGCGCAGGCGTAATCGTACGTCCGCCCGTCGCCCATCACGCCGACGGTGCGAACCGGCAACAGAACCGCGAACGCCTGCCAGATCGCATCGTACAGCCCGGCGTTGCGGATTTCCTCCAGATAGATCGCGTCCGCCTTGCGCAGGATATCGGCCCTCTCCCGCGTGATCGCGCCGGGAATCCGGATCGCCAGACCCGGCCCCGGAAACGGATGCCGCCCAACGATGATCTCCGGAATGCCAAGCTCCCGTCCCAGCACCCGCACCTCGTCCTTGAACAGTTCGCGCAGCGGCTCGACCAGCTTCATCCGCATCCGTTCCGGCAGGCCGCCCACGTTATGGTGCGACTTGATCGTCACCGACGGGCCACCCGTGAAACTCACGCTCTCGATCACATCCGGATACAGCGTCCCCTGCGCCAGGAAATCCGCCCCACCGATCTTCGCCGCCTCTTCCTCGAACACTTCGATGAACAGCCGCCCGATCGTCTTGCGTTTGATCTCGGGGTCCGTCACCCCCTCCAGCGCACCCAGAAACAGGTCGGACGCGTCGCGGTGCACCAGCTTGATGTTGAACCTGTCCCGGAAGGTCGACACCACATCGTCCGCCTCCCCATGCCGCAGCAGCCCGTGATCGACGAAGATGCACGTCAGTTGATCGCCGATCGCCTCGTGGATCAGCACCGCCGCGACCGACGAATCAACCCCGCCCGACAGCCCGCAGATCACCCTTCCCGCCCCAACCTGAGCCCGGATCTTCGCGATTTCCGCCGCTCGGAATCCCGCCATCGTCCAATTGCCGCGGAGGCCCGCGACCTTATGCGTAAAATTGCGCAGCAGTTGCGCGCCATGCGGCGTGTGCACGACCTCCGGATGAAACATCGCGCCGTAGAACTTGCGCGTGTCGTCGGCGAACAAGGCGAACGGCGCCCCCTCCGACGATGCCACGACACGGAATCCCGGCGGCAACCGGGTCACCCGGTCGCCATGGCTCATCCAAACCTGCTCCCGCCCGCCTTTGTGCCAGACGCCGTCGAAAAGCTCGCAATCGTCGGAGATGTCGACGAACGCGCGTCCGAACTCCCGATGGTCCGATCCCTGGGTCTCCCCGCCGAGCTGCGCGCACATGACCATCTGCCCGTAGCAGATGCCCAGCACCGGCACGCCCTGCTCGAACACCATCTGCGGCGCGCGCGGTGACTCGCCCTCATGCACGCTCGCCGGCCCACCGGACAGGATATAGGCCCGAGCGCCGAAGGCGGCGATCTTGGCGGGGTCGGTGTTGAACGGCCAGATTTCGCAATACACACCGGACTCACGCAGTCGGCGCGCGATCAGCTGCGTCACCTGGCTGCCGAAATCCAGGATCAGAACGCGTTCATGGGACTCGGCTGTATCGGGCATGGCGGATTCCCCAAGGCGACTTGATCTGCGGGCTTGGACCATGCCGCGGACCGGATTGGCAAGCGTGGGAATGTGCAGGCCTGAGTCCCTGTCGGTAAATCGCCCGGCGCCTGAAGTGTCACCGCCAGAGGTGGGATCACGCGATCAAACAAAGTCGTATACCAGCCCGTATAAACTTTGACGTACCGGCCGACCGAATCACGTCATGCCGGCGAATGCCGGTATCCACGCCTTGCGAGGCTGGGA
>CAIRCM010000228.1 GCA_903877125.1 uncultured Acetobacteraceae bacterium
CTCGTCCGGGCCACCTATAGCGGCACACTGCCACAACAGGTGGCCCGGACGAGCCGGGCCATGACGATTTGGGAGTGGTCGGCCGACTCGTTTAATTTCGGGAGTTGCCTTAGCGCGATCGCCGAAGGCGGAACCGCACGACGGCGTGAATCACGCGATCAAACAAAGACTTCTACAGCACGACAGGGTTAACGTGACCCTGTCGTGCTCCATGTGATGCGGAGACGGCCGCGCGCGAAACCGCCATTCAAACCGGCGGGCGCCACTATGACACGGAACGGCTTTTTGAAACCCTCTGTACCTCTGCGCCTCTCGCGGTGAAATCGCTTGCCGGCGAACGCCCCAGTCGGGCGACCGAGCGCATAAATCGAATCTGGTCCGTTCGGGTTCCAACGCCTCGCCGCTGTCGTGCGACGGCATAACCAAACCCCTAACCGCCCCGGCCAATTGCCCCCGCATAAAGCTCAGGCCCAAAATCCGGCGCCACGTCCCCCATCATCCGGGTGGTGTGCGCGGGCAGATCGGCATGGAACAAATCCCGGCTGATCCGCGCGGTCACCCCTGGAATATCCCGTTTCATGCTCGGCACATCTCCGATCGGCACGCCGAAACTCACGAAGCCCGCCGGCGTGTGCACGTGGATATTGCCCAAAAACGGCGCCGTGCCAGGCACTTTCTCCAGATATTCGTGCCCTTCGCCCAGATAGGGATGGGCGCCGAGGTCGTCGTTCTCCTCGCCCGCCGGCGGGGTGAAACGGTCGCGCCACAGCAGGATATGCTGCGCGAACTCCGCCAGTTCCGGCCGGGCGGAGGGATCCTGGAAATACCCGGTGCCCGCGATGGCGAAGTCGCATGTCACCGCCGCATCCCCTGCGCGGGCGACGATACGCTCCCCTTCGATCCGAGCGTCCGTCCAGGCCGCACCCAGATGCAGGTGGAAATTGGGAAACGCCACCGTTCGGGCGATCGCATCGACCGTCGGCGTGGAACCGGATCGCTGGAACCGCAATGCCTGCTGCCAGCGGATCGCGTCCGGCAACGACCGGTAATTGTCGTAGGCGCCCGGGAAGCCGCGCGACCGGCTGATCGGCACGGCCGCGATGGTGGTACGGCGGGCATACAGGTGAACCTCCCGCGCCCCGGCCTCCAGTGCCACCCCGGCCGCATCGAAGGCCGAGGCTGCTGCGCCGACCACCGCCACGGACTTGCCCCGCAGCGCCGCGAAATCGATCCGGTCCGCGGTGTGGGCACGAAACGTCTCGGGCAACCCGGCCAGCACCGGCGGCAGATAGGGCCCGCCGGTGCCGCCGACGCCGTTCGCCAGCACGACTTTCCGGGTCGCCTCGACACGCTCGGCGCCATCGACCGCCAGATGCAGCCGGAAACGATCGCCCGCCGGTTCGATGCGGGTCAGCCGTGTCCCATAACGGACCTCGATCCCCAGGAACCGCTTGTACCACGACAGGTAATCGGCCCAATCGAGGCGGGGAATCCGATCGATCGCGGCATAGGCCGCCTGACCATGCCGAGCCTCGTACCACGCCTGAAAGCTGAGGCTTGGAAGACCGATCTCGGGCCCGACAAGCGATTTCGGCGTGCGCAGCAGGTTCATCCGCGCGGCATTCCGCCAGACCCCGGCACGGTCTTCGTCCGGCGCGGCATCGATGACCGAGACCTTGCCGATCCCCGCCCGCCGCATCGCCCAGGCGAACGCGCACCCAGTCTGCCCGCCGCCGACCAGGACGACGTTGTGGTCGATACCGGGGCGGTCCGGCACCCAGTTCGCCGGTGCCGGGCCGATCAGGCGTAAGGTTTCCCTGGCGGCGGCATCGGGGTCCGGGGTCATTGTCATTCCTCCGTTATGTCGGGCGAGGACGAAACACCCGCCAGATCCCGTCCACGGCCAGCACATCCTTCTCGCCCACCCGCACCAGCCCGCGAACGAACACCATTGAACCGGTTGCTCGGGTAACCTCGCCGCGCAATTCCAGGAAATCCCCAGGACTGACCGCCCCCAGAAAGTGGGTGTTCAACTGGATCGTGACATTCGGTGCCCGGTTTGCCGCCGCCCACACATAAAGGCCCAGCACATGATCCGCGAAGGTCATCAGAATGCCCCCATGGATCGCCCCGGCTGGATTCACATGATCCGGCCGCGTGACGAACCCGTAACGCCAACCATCGGGAAAACGTTGTGCGTAGGCCGGCCCCAGGCCGCCCGGCATCGGCCCGTCGGCCATTTCCTTCCAGCCATGCGCCGTGGGATCGAAGCCGCTCATGCCACGCCATCCAGCATGTCGGCGAGGCCGATGAGCGACGTCAGCCGGAAATGCGCCTGATCGATCTCCGGCCGCTCCTCGTGCATCCAGCCCCAGGGCCCGCGGCGGAGGAACACCGCCGTCATCCCCGCCGCACGCGATGGTACCACATCGTTGTCGACACGATCCCCGACATAGGCGATCTCCTCGGCCGGGACGCCGGCAGCTTCGATCACCTTCTCGAAAAACAGGGGATTGGGCTTCGACACGCCCCAGCCGGCGGAACTCGCGATGTGATCGGCCGGCACGCCGAGGCGGACAAGCGCATCCTCCGACGCTTCCGGCTGATTGCCGGCGATGATTACGCGATAACCGCGCGCGCGCAGTTCGGTCAGGCAGGGAATGGCGTCGGGATAAAGGTCGGCGTGGATGAAATCGTAGCGGTAGCCGGTTTCCGCCCGTTTCTGCCGGACAGTGGAGAAGTCGATGTCGGGCCGGAAAATCTCGAACACCCGGCGCAGCGATTGGCCACGCGACATCACCACCCCGATGGCGGTGAACAGAGTCAGGCGCGGCACGCCAAGAAACTGGGCCCAATCGTCCCAGTGGCGGGTTTCGTCGATCAGGGTCTCTCCAACGTCGAAGCAGACGGCTTTGATGGGCATCGTGGGTTCCAGATGGTGCGGCGGGATCATGGTGGCGGCGGGCGGGGTTTGACAACCTGCCTGCTAAAGCACCAACTCGGTGCGGCGCATCCGGCCCAGAATCTGTTGCGGCCGCTTGTATTCGTCTACCGTCGCGGCGATAAACTCATAAGCGACTGGGAATGACGCCGCGAAATCGCGCAACGCAACCACTTCGTCCGGTTGAAACTCATCGAAGATAAAGAAATAGTCCGGTATGGACGACCAAAGGCTGGCGAGCAGAAACAAAGTCGAGGAGTAAAGGTCTGCATCGAAATGGACCAAAATCGGCGATCCGATACGGGTCGATGCCAAAAAACCCGGCAGCGTGTTCTGAAACCATCCGGTTACAAAACTGACGCGGTCGTCCTGAATGTTCGGTAGATTTTCAACCGCGAAATGACCGCGCGGGCTTTCAGGCGCCCAGTTTTCCGGCAGACCCTGGAAGCTATCGAAGCCGCAGAAACGCGCGGATGGATGGGTGAAGCGGGCTGCGATCCGTTGCAAGCTCCAACCCTCATAGACCCCGAATTCGAGATATGTCAGCGGAACGTCGCCGATAACCTGACAGGCGATATCGTAAAGCTTGGTCTTGTCTTCCAGTGGCGCGAAACGCGCGACCGGATTCGGCCAATACACCTCGTCCATGGCACGATCGAACAGGCCGTGACGCAAGTGAGAATGATCAGCCATGGTCTCTTTCCCGCTAATGACGCGTCTTGGTATTGTATGCGGTTACAGCACGCAAGATCGGCCAAGCAGGACGAACTGTTTCGGTTTTGCACTCCGCGCCCCCGGATCGCCGTGCCCCGCGACGGTGCGGGGTTTGACAATCCGTCCCGGCGCCCGACTATGCCGGAGATGTCCAAGCTGACCGATTACACATCCTATGCCGACGCCCAACGCCATTTCAGCGGTGCTGAGCTGTGGGCGCTGTTCGATGGCGATCGGAACAGGCTGAACATCGCCCATGAATGTGTGGACCGCTGGGCCGCGGGCCCGGATCGGACCGCGATACGCTTGGCCTTCGGCGATGGCGGGACCGAGGAAATCGGGTTTCATGCCCTGTCCGTCTGGTCCGCCCGGTTCGCGCACTGGCTGGTAGGGCAGGGGGTGGCGCCTGGGGACCGGGTCGCGATCATGCTCGAACCGTCCTTGCCGTTTTACGCGGCCCTGTTCGGCGCGATGAAGGCCGGGGCGGTGGCGGTGCCGCTGTTCACCCTGTTCGGACCCGACGGCGTGTGCCTGCGGGTCGACGATTGTTCACCCGTCCTGCTGTTGACCAACGTCGAGAAAGCCGAAACCACCGGACCGCTGACCCACACCCGCACAGTCGTCGCCGATGACGCCTTCATGGCCGCCCTGCTCGGATTCCCCGACCGTTTCACCGCGGATACGGCGGCCGATGCGATGGCGATGTACCAATACACCTCCGGTACCACGCGCGATCTGCCGGACGCGATCAAACATACCCACCGTGCGGTCGTCGTGGTCGCGAATGCCGCGCTTTACGGGACCGGGGTGCGGCCGGGCGATCGGTTCTTCTGCCCCTCCTCGCCGGCCTGGGGCCACGGGCTGTGGCATGGCACGCTGGCGCCGCTGGGCCTGGGGGTGGAGACGGGAACGTTCTCCGGACGCTTCGACGCCGAACGGCTGCTGCGGGCGATTTCCCGCTTCGGTATCACCAACCTCTCCGCCGCCGCCACGCACTATCGGATGATGAAGAACACCGGCGCGGCGGACCGTTACCAATACGCGGTGCAGAAAATGTCCTTCACCGGCGAACCGGTCGACAGCGAATCGTTGGCCTGGGCGGAGGCGACATTCCGCACCCGCCTGTGCAGCATGTACGGCACGACCGAGGTGGGCGTGATCCTCGCCGACTATCCCGGTGCCGCCGATTTCCCCGGCCGTCCGGGTTCCTTGGGCAAGCCGGTGCCGGGCGTGAAGGTCGACGTTATCGGCCCCGACGGTCACCCTGCCGAGACCGGCGAGATCAAGGTCTGGCGCCACAACGCCTGGTTCCCGACCAAGGACCGCGGGCGCATCGATGCGGACGGGTATTTCTGGCATGGCGGCCGAGCGGACGACGTTATCATCTCCGCCGGCTGGACCATCGGTGCGACCGAGGTGGAGGATGCACTTTTGAAACATGAGGCGGTGCGCGAAGCGGCCGTGATCGGCGTGCCCGATCCGCTGCGCGGTCAGGTCATCAAGGCGTTCATCGTGGCGAACCGGACCGGCGACGATGGGCTGGCGGCGGATATCCAGTCCTTCGTCCGCACCCGGCTCAGCCAACATGAATATCCCCGGATCGTGCAGTTCGTTTCCGAACTGCCAAAGACCCCGGCCGGCAAGATCAACCGCAAAACACTGCGCGACCAAGAGGCAGCGGCATGACCGATATGAAATTCCCAAAAATTACCGACCAGGGCATGGACGCGCTGCGCGCCCGCATCGGCGTGCCTATCGAAAACACCCTCGAACCCTGGTGCCATGAGGCCACGCGCGACAATATCCGCCATTACGCGCATGGCATCGGCGATGACAATCCGCTCTGGTGCGATCCGGCTTACGCCGCCAAAACCGCCTTCGGCACTGTCGTCGCGCTGCCGAGCTTCCTCTTCGCGACCAGCCGGATCGTGTCCGGCTATGTCGGCGGCCTGCCCGGCGTGCATGCGATGTGGGCCGGCGCCGACTGGACCTGGCACAAACCGGTTCTGCGCAACGATGAAATCACCACCGAGGCCAGGCTGAAAGACCTCATCGAACACGAAACCAGATTCGCCGGCCGAGCCGTCCAGCAGATCTACAATGTCGCCTTCTTCAACCAGCACGGCGACAAGGTAGCCGAGGCCGACAGTTGGTGCTTCCGCACCGACCGCGATCTGGCCCGAGAATCCGGGACCAAATACACCGAGGTCAAATCCCGTGCCCCGCATCGTTATACCGAGGCGGAACTGGCCGACATCTACCGGCACTATCACGACGAAACGATCCGCGGTGCCACCCCGCGTTATTGGGAAGATGTAACCGAAGGCGAGGCCCTGCCGACCATGGTGAAAGGCCCGATGACCGTTACCGGCTTCATCGCCTACGCGCAGGGCTGGGGCGGTTTGTATATCCGCGCCAACAAACTGGCCTGGAAACAGATCCACGCCCATCCCGGCCTGGGCATTCCAAACCGTTTCGGGATACCGGATTGCCCCGAGCGGGTGCATTGGGAACCGGAATTCGCGTTGATGGTCGGGGCACCCGGCGCCTACGATTACGGTCCCGAACGGTGCTCATGGTTGACACACCAGTTGACGAACTGGATGGGCGACGCCGGCTTCCTGCGCAAAGCCAGTTGCAAGATCCGCCGACACAATCCCGAAGGCGACGCACTGTTCTTCTCCGCGAAGGTGGTGCGCAAATTCATCGAGAATGGGCAACATCTCGTGGAAATCAGTCAGGAGGCGCGCACCCAAACCGACGAGCTTTCGGTGCTGGGTTCCGGCATCGTCGCGTTGCCGTCCAGGGGATAGATTGGGACTTCAATCCCACATCGCCAGATCCCCGATCAGCGCCAAACCCGCCGCCGCCGCGTCGCCGTCCTGCCGCTCGGCGTAGCCGCCGCAGGTCGCGATGGCACCGGCATAAAGCTTCGTCAGCTCCGGCGCTCCAATCACATGCACCACCGCGCCCGCGGGCATGGCCGCGCGAATTTCGTGGCCGATGAGAATGCCGCTGAGATAGGCGCCGGCATCGGTTTCCGCCAAGGCACCGACCAGCGTCTGGGCGCGCACGCCGAAGATGTGATGCAGCAACCCGCCGGGATCGGCGGAGCGCCGAACCCCAGCCTCGAACGATGCCCCGTTGGCCGGGCCGTCGCGCATGGTGCGTCCGAGGATGGTATGGCCGCGCACCGCACCATAGACTTCCCCGGTCATATGCGTGGTGAAGCCCGCGATGCGCCCGTCTTCCACCCGCACCCATTTCGAGTGCGTACCCGGCAGGCAGGCGATTCCGCCCGCCGCCAGAAGCGACGGGATCCCGAATATCTGCGTTTCCTCGCCACGCATGACCTCCGCCACCCCAGCGGCATCGGTGCCGTTCAGGCCCGGCACCAGCTTGACCCTGGCCCAATCGAACGGAACGTCGGTGAGCGCGGCGGCAACGTCGGCGGGCGCGGCGGGAATTGGCAGATACGGCGCCTCCAGCCAGCCCTGCCGGCTGCCGATCATGCCGGACAGCAGGACCCGATCCTCCCCAGCGGCTAGCCAGGGACCGATTTCCTCCCGCAAGGTATCGCTGAACCGGCCATCCGGCACGTTGACAATGCCACGCTGGCTGGCGCGGCGGTCCCGGATGGTGCCATCGGGGGCGAGGCGGAAGGCGCGGAAACTGGTGGTTCCCCAGTCTATGCCGATCATGGGACGTCGTCTCCTGGCCGAGGGTTGATGGCCCACCATACCCCCGCGCCGCCCTTCAAAAAACCCGGACGTCCTTCACGGAAATGTCGGACAGGATGACCTTGGCGGTCCATGCGTCGGTCTTCTTTTGCTGGTAGACAGTCTGTGCGTACATCGTCCAATGGCGTTTGTGGCGGACGCCAAAGACGAAACCCATTCCGTCGCCCTTAAAAACGACCTTATCTGTCGATTCAAAATCCTCGCGAAAATATTCGCTCGGGTGGAACGTATTTTTCGCGAACTGCAACGTCGTTTTCTGCGCTTTATCCATTTCGGACGTTCTTGGCGAAAACACATTGTGATGGCTGACCCGAACGGCGCCATCGCCGGAGCGGACATATCCGACCGAGCAGCCGGTCATCGACGCCGTCATCATGATATCGGGACCGTCGTCCGGGTCCAGGATGACATAGTACCCGGTGTCGCGGCCCCAAGGCAGATAGTAGGTGGGAAGGTAGCCGTTGATGATGCGGGCCATGTCGTCGGTCGTCAGGCTGTAATAACTGCCGCCGTTGCCCGTCGATCCCATATTTTCAAAATCCAACAAGCGGGCGGCGCTGGTGGGAAAGTCGGTTTGCGAGCCGGTACCGGTTATGATGATGTTTTCAGAAAGGAATGCCAGCGGATCGCCACCGACCAGTCCCTGATGGATCGCCTTGCATTCCGTGATCGACATTGCCTGGGCCCTTGCACGAACGGCGGCATGCATAGCGGGAGGTGTCGGCAACCGCAACGACAAAGCAGACGCCGGCGCGGGTATGCCACCATTACTTCAAAGGAGACATCGAGTACGCCTGCTCAATCAGCGTCACCGCCGCCGCGTTGTCCGACAGATCGGCAATCGGCTTACGCCCGTCACGCACCCGTGCCAGCGTGTCGCGCACGAATTCAGGGTAGAAGAAGACGTTGGTCAGCTTCATCTCCCGCGTCGTGCGCACCCGATCATTCGTAACGATCTCCAGCATCCCATTCTCGCGGGCGGAGAAATAATGCCCCTCGGTCCGGATGCTGTAGTGCATGTCGAAGACCGAGTTCGGCGCGGGATACAGATATCCGGTTTCGACCATGCAGGACGCCCCGCCGCCCTGCATCATCATCACAGCATGATCTTCGATGTTCAGGTGCTCGGCGCGGTTGGACATCATCGCGCCTGTCACCTGGAAGTCCGCGCCCGGTAACAGCACCCGGCAGAGGTCGACGAAATGGATGCCCAAATTCAGCAGCGGCCCCCCGCCGGACTGCGCCCGGTCGATCACCCAGGTCACGTTCTGCTGGTGATACCGGTTCACCATCCCGCCGACGAATTTGAACATGAGGTAGTGCAACGCCTCGTTCGCCGCGATCTCCCGGATGGTGTCGATGATCGGACAATAGCGAAACACCATCGGCACGGCGGCGAAGACGTTCGCGGCGGCGGCGCGGGCGGCGATGTCCTGGGCCTCCGCCGCGTTCAGGGCGCAGGGCTTTTCCATCGCGAAGGGGATGCGGTGTTCGATCAGGAAACGGGCTTCCTCGGCCATGTCGCAGTGCCGCCCCAAGGCGAAAGCGAAGTCGGGCCGCAACTTGGCGCACATCTCCCTATAGTCGGCGAAAGCGGGGCAGCCGGCTTTGGCGGCGGCGGGGCCGGCACGGGCCACATCAGGGTCCGACACGCCGACGATCTGGACATCCGGCATGTCGACCGCGGGATCCAGATAGAAGGGAGTGTGCCAGTGAGACACGCCGATCAGCACGATGCGCATGGTTCGATCCTTGGTTGGTTGGCACATGCTAGTCCCGGCGATACAGACGATACAAATCTCCCGGAAAATGACATCGCAATGATACAATTTCCCCTGTAAGGAAGTCCTACCAGCCAGTTAGGCTTGGATGTTCGGCATAGGCGGGGTTACCCCATACCCTCCCTTCTAAGCCGGCACCGGCCAGGGTGCGTTTGTTCTCAGCGGTACCCCTCCGCCGAGGACGGCCTGTTTGGCACCCTGGTCGGTTCTTTTTTCTCCCTCTACTGTGGCGCCTTCGATGAAGGGAAAGCCGCGATGATCGTTCTGTCGGAGAATTTCCGAGCGCTGTTTTACGCGCCGTTCTATGCCGCCCATGAAATCGGCGCGTTCGCCGCCGAGGGTGTGCAAGTCGCCCATCGCGACACCGCATCCCCGGGGGAGGCAATGGCCGATCTTCTCGCCGGTCGCACCGATGTCATGTGGGGCGGACCGCTGCGCGTCCTGCTTACCCATCAGGCGGACCCCGCATCCGCCGTGGTCTGCTTCTGCGACGTGGTGGCGCGCGACCCGTTCTTCGTCATCGGCCGCACGCCCCAGCCCGATTTTTTGCCCCGCGACCTGCTGGGACAGCGGTTCGCCTCGGTGTCCGAGGTGCCGACACCCTGGCTGTGTCTCCAGGACGACCTGCGGCGAGCGGGCGTCGACCCCGCTGCGCTAAACCGCGTCGCAGGCGCGACAATGGCCGACAATGTTGCCGCGCTGCGAGCCGGCCGACTCGACGCGGTGCAGTTGTTCCAGCCATACGCCGAGAGCCTTCTCGCGACCGGCGAGGGCCACGTCTGGTACGCCGCCGCCAACCGCGGCCTGACCGCCTACACCACCCTGGTCACCCGCCGAGCGACGCTGGCCGCTCGGCGCGATGAACTGGCGGCGATGGTCCGGGCGATATACCGCGCACTCCGCTGGATCGGCGCGACCGAGGGGATCGAGGTCGCTCGGGTTCTCGCGCGCTATTTCCCGGATGTGCCGGCCGCCCTGTTCGCCGCCGCGATCGACCGCTACCGGGCTTTGCATCTGTACGGCCCCGATCCGGTGACCCGGCAGGAGGGGTTCGACCGGCTGGCCGCGGCCATGCTCTCCGGCGGAGCGCTCAAGGCCCTGATTCCCTTCGCGGAATGCGTCGATAATAGCCTCGCCGAAGCGGCGGTGGCATAGTCCCACCGAAGCGGCGGTGGCATAGTCTCGCCGGTTTGGATTTCAGGAGCCTCCCCCATGCCCGACGGGTTTTCCTTCCACGGCGACACGCTGATCGTCGACATGGTCCGCAAGTTCTCGCAGGACCGGCTGGCCCCACACGCCGCCGCCCGCGAAAAAGCCGGCCGGATCGAGGCGGACATCGTCCGGGAACTTGGCGAACTCGGCATCCTCGGCGCCACCACCTCGGCCGATTGGGATGGGTCGGAGATCGATCCCGTCACCTACGCGATGCTGCTGGAGGAAATCGCCGCCGGGGACGGATCGGTGTCCACGCTGGTCTCCGTACATAATTCCCCCACCTGCATCGTGGTGGGCAATTATGGCACGGACGCGCAAAAGGACCGGTGGCTGCGGCCTTTGGCACGCGGGGAGCATGTGGGGTCGTTTGGCCTGACCGAACCCCAGGCGGGGTCGGACGCCTCGGCGCTCCGTACCCGGGCGGTGCGCAAGGGCGATGTCTACGTGGTGAACGGGGCAAAGCAGTTTATTTCGAACGCCGCCCATCCTGGAAGCCTCGTGTTCTTCGCCGTCACCGATCCCACCGCGGGGAAGCGCGGTTTGTCGGCTTTCATTGTCGACAAGAACACACCGGGCTTCTCCATCGCACGGGTCGAGGAGAAGCTGGGCCAGAAAGCGTCGGATACCTGTGCGCTGAGCTTCGAGGATATGGAAGTCCCGGTGGCCCAGCGCATTGGCGCCGAAGGGGAGGGGTACAAGATCGCCCTCTCCACGCTCGAATCCGGGCGCATCGGCATCGCCTCCCAGGCGGTGGGCATGGCTCGTGCGGCACTGGACTATGCGATCGGCTATGCGCGGGAGCGGAAGGCGTTCGGCGGAGCGATCATCGACTTCCAGGCGGTGGGCTTCCGGCTCGCGGATGCGAAAACCCGGCTGGAGGCGGCGCGGCAACTGACCTTGCACGCGGCGCGACTGAAGGCGGAAGGAAAGCCAGCGTTGGAGGCCGCCTGCATGGCCAAACTGTTCGCGTCCGAAGCGGCGGAGGCGATCTGTACGGCGGCCATCCAGACGCTCGGGGGGTACGGGTTCCTGGCGGATTATCCGGTGGAGCGGATTTATCGGGATGTTCGGGTTTGCCAGATTTATGAGGGGACTTCGGACGTGCAGAAGCTGATTTTGCAACGGATGTTGTAGAGGGTGACGGTTTGGCGGGGTGAAGCGGCCTTCGCGATTTTAAGTGGACGCTTTTAGTCCGTTCCGGTCGCAGCGTTTTGTGGTATGCTCAATCTATGAACTATAGCTCACCAGACAAGCCCGTTCCTGAAGCAATCGTCGCCAGCCTCGCCCGCAGTGAGGCCCAGATTGCGGCCGGCCAGATTGTGCCGTTGGAGCCGGTGCTGGACCGGTTGCGCGCCAGCATTGCGCGGATGCAAGCCCAGGAGACGCCAGCGCCGCCTGCCCCCAATGCATGATAGCGCTTAGTCCCGAAGCCGAAGCCCAGCTTGACGCTCTGATTGCTCATTACGAAGCGCTGGGCCGCGTTGAAGCGTCGGTCAATCTCCTCAGTGCTCTTGAACGCGCGAGGGCGCGCATCGCGGCAAAGCCGGAGGCGGGCTTACCCGCGCCGCGTCCCTATCCTTCGCTTGCGAAGGCTGGCCGTCGCTGGATTATCGAAGGTCGCTATTGGGTTTCCTATAGCCTGACGACCCCGCCGGTTATATCCGGCGTTTTCTACGCGATGGCCGACATTCCCAATCGCCTTTAGAGTGTGATCGCCAAAGGTGGAACCACACGGCGGCGTGAATCACGCGATCAAACAAAGGCCTATAGAGCAGGATAGGGTCAACTTGACCCTATCCTGCTCTAACGGGTGTCGCGTTTTCTTACGACCGCACCCATCAGCGCGGAGAATTTGGCCATGTCCATGATTGCCTCACCAACATTGAGGCCGGATACCTATGTCCTGTTGAATATCTTGCCGCCATCAAGGCTCGAATGGCTCAGGCAGCAGAGTTCGAACGTAGCCAGGGTTTGTCGCCTATCGGCCTCCCCGCAAGCCCCGCGTTAGCCCGACGTATCGCCCTTCAAAGAAGGGCGATACGTCGGCAGCACAAGACGAGCCGCGGTCGCCTAGCCCCCAATCCCTACCCCAACCGCGACAGCAACGCCTCCATCGCCTTCGCCGCAAACGCCCGCATATTCCCAATCCGGTCCCCGTTCCCGGTCTCCAGCGTCAACGCCGTCGTCCCCCCAGGCCCGGCGATCGCGATGCACGTATGCCCCGCTTTATCCCCATACCGGTTTCCCGTCGGCCCCGTGGCCCCCGTCTCCCCGAGCCCCCAAGTCGCCTCCAGCTTCTCCGCCACCCGCTCCGCCAGCAACGACGCGTAAGGCTCTGTCGAAGCCCGCTCGATCGGCGCCGGCAACGGGTTCGGAATATCCATGAACGCCGACCGCGCATAAGCGGTGTAAATCACCGACCCACCCCGGAAATACGCGGAAGCCCCGCCCACCGACAGCAAAGCGGCCGAGATCAGCCCCCCGGTCGAGGATTCCGCGATCCCCACCGTCTCCCCTCGTTCCTTCAACCGGGCGCCGATCTTCTCGGCCAGCGGCAACAAATCCTGCATGGTTCACACTCCCTTTTCGATAATGGCCTGAATCACGCGCTGTGTATCCAGTGCCTCTTCTCCCGGAATCGCACTGTCCCGGTCGTTCTCGACGGCATCGAGGAAATCGCGCCACAGATCCCGATGCGCATCATGCGCGAACGACATATGCAGCACCCCGCTGCCTGACCCGCCCGCGTCCTCGAAATTTTCGCGCCGGCCGTCATGCCAGGCCACCGCCAAACTTCCGCCCTCCAGCGTAGCCGACCCCAACGTGCCGATGATTTTGATCTCCCCCGCGCTGCCCGGATAAGCGGCGGTGGTCGCCACGATCGTCCCCGGCGCACCGTTACCCAGCCGCACCAACGCCGAGGCATAGTCCTCGGTCTCCATCCGGTGCACCTCGGTGGTGCGCAACTGCGACGCCTCGACCTTCGAAATCCCCACCAGCCAGCGGAACAGATCGATCTGATGAATGGCCTGGGTGATCAGCACCCCGCCGCCGTCGCGCGCCAGCACCCCGCGCCCCGGCTCGTCATAATACGATTGCGGCCGCCACCAAGGCACCGTCAGCCAGGCCGCCTGAACGGTGCCGAGCGCACCCTCGCCCAGCAGCGCCTTCAGTCGCATATTGCCGACCCGAAACCGCTGCTGCAGCACCACCCCCAGACGCTTCCCCGATGCGCGGGCCGCGGCAACCAGCGCCTCTGACCGCGCCGGCGTCACCTCCAGCGGTTTCTCGCAAAGAACATGTTTCCCGGCCGCCAAAGCGGCCTCGACCACCTCCAGATGCGTATTCGCCGGCGTCAGCACCAGCACCGCCCCCACCGCCGGGTCGGCCAAAGCCGCGCCGAGGTCGGTCGTTACCGGAAATCCATAGGTGTCCGCGACCGGCTGTAACCGGCTCGTCGTCCGAGCCACCGCCCAGACCACCCGAACGCGGTCGTTCAAATCCACCAGGCTCCGCGCATGCGGCGGGAACCCGTTGGCGACCCCGATAACAGCAACCCCGATCATGGCCGCACCTCCGCCGAATAGCGTGTCGCTCGGGCCTGCGCGTCCAACGCCAGGGCGCACATCGCGAACACCGGCTCCTGCGGCAGTGTTTTGGCAAGGAAATCCCGATAGTAGGTGACCGCCAACGTCGAACAATCCACGTGCCGCGTCCCCGACTTGTTGGCGATGAACATGTGGTCGGTGCCCGGTCGCCCCTCGATATCCAGGTTCTTTCGCAATTCCAGCGTTCCTTCGGTTCCGACCAGAAACAGGCGCCCGTCGCCCCAGGTCGGCAAGCCATCGGGCGTGAACCAGTCCATCCGGCAGTACCCTCGCACAGACGGCGTTTGCAGCACGAGTTCGGCGAAATCCTCGAACCCCGGCGGTTCGGTGCCGAACGCACCCACGGTCGCCGAAACGATCTCCGCCGTCTCGGTTCCGGCGAAGGCCAGGAACGTGTCGATCGCATGCACCCCGATATCGTTGATGATGCCCCCATAGGCCGGCTTGTCGAAGAACCAGCCCGGCCGCAGCGCCCGGTTCAGCCGATGCGGTGCCAGATTGACCATCTGCACCAGCCGCCCCAACTCTCCCGACCGCACAACGCTCAGCGCTGCCTGGATCGACGGTGAGGCCACCCGCCCCACGCAGATCGACCAGACCCGCCCGGTCTCCCGCACCGCTGCCCTTACGGCGGCAAGCTGTTCAGCCGTCGTCACCCCCGGTTTGTCGCACAATACGTCCTTACCCGCCCGCATCGCCCGGATCGACAGTGCGGCCCGATCGGACGGCTTGGCCGCGATCACCACGAAATCGATCGAGGGATCGTCCAGCAGGCGTTGCCGAAACACCGCGGGAACCCGCGGAAAACGCTTGCGGAATCCGGCCAGCACGCGGCCGTCCGTCGTCACCGGATCATACCCGACACATTCCGCGCCGGCGGCCAGCAGGCCCTCGGTCAGGTCGTAGATATGCCGATGATCCAACCCGATCGCCGCGAACCGCGCCATTCCTTCCTCCCTTGCCCAACAACACGCTCGCACCATCTTGGCCTGCTCGCAACCAAGGTCCAGAATAGGGGGGAGCAACACCGAACGGGAGGAACCCCATGGCAGACAAGATCGCCGCGATTACAGGCGCGGGCAGCGGAATTGGGCGGGCCTCCGCCTTGGCCCTCATGGCGAGCGGCTGGTCGGTCGCCCTGCTCGGACGCCGCAAGGACGCGCTGGAGGAAACCGCGGGCATGGCCACCGGCGGCCATTCGCTGATTCTGCCGACGGATGTGTCCTCCCCCGATGAGGTCGCCGCGACCTTCAAAGCTATCCAGGACAAGTTCGGCCGGTTGGACATGCTGTTCAACAATGCCGGCGGCAACGTGCCCACCACGAACTTCGGCGACATGACGTGGGAAGGCTGGAAAGGCGTCGTCGATGTCAACCTCAACGGCATGTTCCTGTGCGCCCTGGCCGCGTTCAAGATGATGAAGGCGCAGGACCCGATGGGTGGGCGGATCATCAACAACGGCTCGATCTCCGCGCACAACCCGCGGCCAGGCTCATCGGCCTATACCACCACCAAACATGCGGTCACCGGCCTGACCAAGTCGATCGCGCTGGATGGCCGGCAGTTCGACATCTGCGCCTCGCAGATCGACATCGGCAACGCCGCCACGCCGATGACCGCCAAATCCACCAACGGTCAGTTGCAGCCCTACGGCCAGATGGCGGTGGAGCCGCGCATGGACGTCGCCCATGTCGGCGCCCAGGTGGCATTCATGGCGAACCTGCCGCTGGATGCGAACGTCCAGTTCGTGACCATCATGGCCACGAAAATGCCCTGGATCGGTCGGGGCTAGCACCGGTGCTCGGGCGGCGGGGATTGATCGCGGCGGGGGCCTTGGTCTCCGCCGCTGGGCCGGCGGCGAGCCGCTCCGGCCCCCCGAAACCGGGGGGCGCGCCGGTCGCCGTCCTGGCGGAAACCCATCGCGGCAAAGTAAGGGGCGCGCTGAACGACAATATCCGCGTCTTCAAGGGTATCCCCTACGGCGCGCCCACCGACGGCAACAACCGCTTCCTGGCCCCGAAACCGCCGAAGACCTGGCACGACGTCCGCGATGCCCTGGAATTCGGGCCCATGGCGCCCCAGGCCGGCCGGGAAAAAGCGTCGATCACCGCCTCATGGACCTACGACAAAGCCATGAGCGAGGATTGCCTCGTCCTCAACGTCTGGACCCCCGGCCTGCGAGATCAGCGCAAGCGCCCGGTGATGGTGTGGTTCCACGGCGGCGGATTTTCCTCGCTGTCGGGGTCCCGCAACGTGTTCGACGGCACGCGGCTCTGCAAAAAGGGCGACGTCGTTGTCGTGACCCTGAACCACCGGCTGAACGTCTTCGGACACCTCTATCTCGCGAAAATCGCCGGGGCGGATTTTTCCGAATCCGGCAATGTCGGCATGCTCGACTGCGTCGCCGCGCTGCGCTGGGTACACGACAATATCGCCGAGTTCGGCGGCGATCCCGCCAACGTGACCATCTTCGGCCAATCCGGTGGAGGCGCCAAGGTCAGCACCCTGATGGCCATGCCGCAGGCCCGCGGCCTGTTTCATCGCGCGATCGTCGAAAGCGGCAGCCATCTCGAAGGTCTGACCCCCGAGGAAGCGACCCGCAACGCTCAGGCCTTCCTGGCCGCCTTGTCGATCAAGGAGAAGGAGATCCTCAAGTTGCGGCAGGTGCCGATGGATCAGATCATCGCCGCCATGATCCGGGCGAAGGTGAATTTCAGCCCGGTGGTGGATCAGCATATCCTGCCCGCCAATCCCTGGTTACAGGGAGGACCGGCCGTGTCTGCCAGCGTGCCAATGATGATCGGGACAACGCGCACCGAGACGACAGCACTGATCGGCGCCAACGATCCCTCCACGTTCGAGCTGGATGAAGCCGGCCTGCGCCAGAAACTGGGCCACTGGATCCCCGCGAAGGACCTGGACCGTGTGCTGGCCACGTTCCGAAAACTGATGCCGGACGCCTCGCCCTCGGATCTGTTTTTCGCCATCACCACCGACCGGAGGGTGCGCCAGCAGGTATGGACCCAAGCCGAGCGGAAAGCCGCCCAGAATGGTGCGCCGGTTTGGCTGTACGAGGTCGATTGGGCCACGCCGGTCGAGGGCGGCAAATGGCGCTCCCCCCATTCGCTGGAACTGGCCTTCGTCTTCGACAACGTCGCGATGTCCGGGGCAATGGTGGGAACCGGCCCGGCGCCGCAGGCGATGGCGGATCAAATGAGCGCGGCCTGGCTGGCCTTCGCCCGCACCGGCCGGCCGGACAACCCCGCGATCCCCGCCTGGCCGCCGTTCAAACCGACCGATCGGGCAACGATGGTGTTCGACGTGAAGTCGAAAGTGGTGGAAGATTTTCGTAAGGAGGAGCGGACACTGTTGGCGACATTGCCGTTGTATCGGGTGAACCGGTAGGCCGCGTTCAGCGGAACGCAATCCCCCCAGCCCGCTCCTCCATCGCATCGAACGCGGCATCGACCCCCAGCCGCGACAAGGATCGCACCAGCCCTGGCTTCTGCGGCCCGAACCGCACCGCACGCGCCTTCTCCCCACCCAACTGCCGCACCACGCTCGCCACGTCGCCGAACCCGTCGATCAGCCCCAATGCCTTGGCGCGTGTGCCGAGCATGAAGCTGCCGTCGAACACCGCTGACTCGTCCGTCGTCAGCCGTGGTCCCCGCCGCGTGCGCACCCAATCCTTGAACCGCGTGTGCAACTCATCCATCAGCGCGTGCGCGAACGCCACATCCTCCGCCCGTTCGGCCGAGAACGGATCGAACCGCGCCTTGTTGCTGCCGGCGGTATACAGACGATATTCGACGCCCAGCCGCTCCAGCAGCGCCGGCATCCCGAACCCGCCCCCGCGCACGCCGATCGAGCCGACCAGACTCATGGGGTTCGCATGGATCTCATCGGCTGCGCACGCGAGCCAATAGCCCCCGGATGCCCCGACCTCGCGTATCGCCGCGTGCACCCGCACCTTGTGCTTTTCGGCCAGCCGTCTGACCTCCGAAGCGATCAGGTCCGATTGCACCGGGGATCCGCCTGGGCTCTCGATATCCAACACCACGGGAAACGTCCCCGCCGCGGCGAAAGCCTTGCGCAACGGCTCGGTCAGGGTGCCGATGTTCAGTGCGCCCTTTCGCGGGGCGATGACACCATGCATCTCAACGACGGCAACGCGGGGCTTGCGCCAAAAGGCGATTTTCATGCGGTGAGTCTCCAGGGACCATCATTTACATACCTCGGTCTGCCGGATTTCGCCCCTGCGTTAACGGCTTATTAACCATCCCGAGCCTATCCTGCCCGACCCGACTGTTCAGGAGTGTTACCGTGAGCGACCTCGTTTCCGGTATGAACTATGCGCTGCTGTTCTCCCCTTCATCCGCGAGCAACGCGGCTGCCGGGATTCTCTCGGCGCTCTACAGTACAGCGCCGCCCTCTACCGCCGTGTCCACCGGTAATCCGATTCTGGACCTGAAGCTGGCGCAAGCGAACCAAACCACCGACGTCGCGAAGGAGGCCCAGCAGCCCCTGGTTGCTCGGGATATTGCCTCGTTTACCTCGGCGCTGAACAACGCCACGACCTTGCAGCAAGCGTTGACCAACCCGGCGGTGCTGAAGGTATTTCTGACCGCGAACAATCTGTCCCAATACATCAACGAGCCCGCGCTGGTGCAGAAGGCGCTGATGTCCGATCCGTCCAATCCGCACGCGCTGGTGAACCAGCTCAGCGATACGAACCTGCTCAACGTCACGCAAAGCTATGATTTCGCCAAAAACGGACTGGCGGCGCTGAAGAGCCCCACGGTGCAGGCGACGCTGACCAACGCTTATGCCGAGGTGTCGTGGCGCCAGTCTCTCGATGCCGCGACGCCCGGCCTCTCGAACGCATTGACGTTTCTGGGCCAGGCCAAATCCATCACGTCCGTCGACCAGATCCTGGGCGACCCCACCAACCGTGCCGTCGTCCTCACCGCCCTTGGAATCCCCGAGCAGGTGGCGTTCCAAAGCCTGACGGCGCAGGAGCAGGCGGTATCGTCGCGGGTGAACATAAAGGACTTTCAGAGCCCGACCTTCGTCACCAGCATGACCGACCGGTACCTGCTGACGATGCAGCAATCCTCGCAAAGCGGGGCGACTTCGTCCTCGCTGTCAGGCCTGCTGGTGTGACGGCGCGATCCCCGGCTTCCGTAACCGTTCATGTGGCAGCGCGAAGGTCGAAAGCATCGTCCCCGCCAGCAGCACCGCGGCCGCGATACCGTAGCCGGTGTAGATGTTGCCGGTTTCCTGGAATATCCATCCCACCACGGAAGGACCGGTCAGCCCGCCGAACTGCCCCAGGGAGCTGATCAATGCGATGCCCACCGCGGCACCGCGTGCTTCGAGGAAGACCGGCGGGACGGTCCAGAAGACCATGAAATTCCCGTAGGCCGCCCCCGCCCCAATGGCAATAAGCCCGGCTGTCGCCCAAACGCTGCCGCTGGCGAGGGGCAGCAGGAAATAGGCGGTCGCGGCGACCAGCCCGGTGGCCAGAAGATGCCATTTCCGCTCCCCCACCCGGTCTGAATTGCGGCAGACCAGCACCACCGTCAGCGCGGCGAAAGCCCAGACCACCGCCAGGATATAACCAATGTCGGTGTTCGACTTGACCCCAACGCCCTTGAGGATGGTGGGAAACCAGATGTTGTTCACGTTCAGGAAAACGCTGCAGAAATAGGACGAGACCATGACCCACACGCGCGGGTTCTTCAGTGTCTCCAGGATGGTCGCGGATGCCGCGGTGCGGCGGTCGCGCCGGTCGGCTTCCATGTCATCGACGACGAGCTGCTTTTTCGCCGGGGTCAGGAATTTCGCGTTGCTCGGGCGGTCGGTCAGCATAAACCAGGCGAACAGGCCCAGCAGGATGGCGGGGACCCCGTCGACGATGAACAGCCAGCGCCAGCCGCGCATTTCCAGCAGTCCATCCATCCCGTCCATCACGCTGCCGGAGATCGCGCCGCCGACAATGCCTGACAGCGGCAGTCCCACCAGGAAAAGACTGGTCGCACGCCCGCGCTGATGGTTTGGATACCAGAAGCTCAAATACAGCAGCACGCCGGGGAAGAACCCAGCCTCGAACGCGCCCAGCAGGAACCGTTGCACGTAGAGCCAATACTCGTTCCGCGCCCAGGCCATCGACACGATCGTCGCGCCCCACAGGATCATGATCCGCGCCAGCGTCGCCGGGGCACCGATCCGCAGCAGCAGCAGGTTGGACGGGACCTCGAACAGAATGTAACCGACCGCGAAGACCGAGGTGATCATGCCGAACACGGCCTGATTCAGGTGGAGATCGCCGAGGAACTGCAGTTTCGCGTAGCCGATGCTGACCCGGTCGAGATAGTTGATGACGTAGCAGGCCAACAGGAACGGCATCAGCCGCCAGCCAATCTTGCGATAGACGGCGTCGTGGTTCGGGACCGTATTGCCGGTCATGATATTTGCCTCCCTTTGCGGTTCAAATCCGACTGCAATGTTCTTCGGACTTGCCTTTTTTTGCTTGATCCTCTTGGCTGGACTTGCGGTGATCGCTCCTCACAGGTGTCCACTGTGGAACAGCATTGGGTGGATCGGGTCGCGATGCAAGAGGCCTCCTGTCGAAGCCTCGCTCGATATCCTCCGTCCGCTAACGCGGCACCATTCCAAGTCTTTCCCAACGAATGCCACCGTCGCCGAACGACGCCCAAATCTGGCGCACATTGCCGACGACATCGTCCAGCGGCACCGCGCCGAAGTGCCGGGAATCAGTGCTGTTCGATCGGTTGTCGCCCAGCACGAACACCGCGCCTGACGGCACGGTAGTCCGCATCTCCGCGGCAGGCGGATCGCCCCACTGCACTTGCCAACTGCGGCCATCGATACCCTCGGTGCCGGCCCCCATGTCCAGCGGCTGGCCGTTCACCGATATGCTCCGCCCGCCGATCGTAATGACATCCCCAGGCAGCCCGATGATCCGTTTCACGTAAATCTGCGTCCGGTCGTTGGGGTAGGTAAAGATCGCGATATCGCCGCGATGCACTGCCTTGCAGCCGACGCAGTTGTACCGCTTGTCCGCGAAAACCAGATCGTGGCGCAGCAGAGTGGGTTCCATGCTGCCGCTGGCAATATCGAAGGATTGCACCTCGTGCGTCCGGACGGCATCCACCGTCGCCGGCACCACGACGAAGCCGCACAGCAAAATCACCAGCGCATAAAGGCCGCTGATCTGCCAGGGCGCCGGAACATAGTCCACCCGAGCCCGGGCGCCGCGCCAGGCATCGGCAATGCCCCAGACCCAGACGCTCAGCGAAGCGACCACGCTGAATACCAGGACCGGCATGGTAAGACCGGCCGGCAGGTACAGCGCGATCATTGCAATTCCAGGCCCGGTCAGCAGCAGGAAGATCAAGAACAGCCAGATCGCCTTGTTGACCTCGCCATTGTAGAGCTGGCCGAACCCGGGCAGCACCAGCGACATCGCGAGCGCACGCCATTTGTTGCGCCTGACGGTAACCACGTTCATGTCCCTACTCCTCAACCGGCGGACGAGGTCGTCCACACGCTCAAAACAAACAACGCCAGCTCGGCCGCCGCGGGCACGCCGATCCCGAACAGTGCGACCCATTGCAACATCGTGGTCATTCGCGAGGCGCGAACAGGTGTTGGCGCGTTCGCGATCCGGTCCATCACGGTGGCGGTAAAGCCCGAAGGCGGCAGCACCAACGGTGCCCCCAGCAGCCGGTCGAGGTCGTCATCCATGGTCTGTCTCCAGCAATCGGCGCAGTTTCTGTTTCGCGCGATGGGCACGCTGCTTGACCGCCCCGCTTGAGCAACCCTCGATGCGGGCGATGTCCGCGTGCGACAGATCCTCGACATAGACCAATGCCAGCAACGTCCGGTCGGCGGGCGGCAGCGCCCGCAACGCATCGCGCAACCGCGCTTCGCGTTGTCGCCGATCGATCGCGTCCAACGCCAAGGGCCGGTCGCAAGCGATCTCCCGCGCTGCGTCGTCGAGTGTCGTTTCCCGCTGCCTGTGGCTCCGAGCCGCCGCGTTCAGCGCGAGGTTGCGGGCAATGGTGAAAAGCCAGGTGACGAATGACGCCCGATCCGGCCGAAAATCGGCTCGGTGCGTCCAGGTCCGAAGGAAAGCGTCCTGCGCGATGTCCTCTGCCGCGGACTGTTCCAAGCCCATGCGCCCGAGGAACCCGAACAGCGCCCGCTGATACCGGCCGACCAAAACGGCGAATGCGGACCGGTCGCCGGCGGCGATGCGTTGAAAATTCGGTTCGATATCCATCCGCCGATCCCTTGATGGTCCTTATACCGGCGCGGGCGCGAAAGGTTACGCACCAACCGTCATATGGTTGACGCGAACTTCACGATCCACTACGTCACGGAATGTCGGTGCAGCCGACCCTCGTGATTTGTCCGGCCGGATTGCGGCGAGGTGAAAGAAGCGCGCTAAAGAGGCCAGCGTCCGGTCCAAATTTTCAGGGCCGAAGCTGCTCGACGGTCGGTCCATCGTGAGAAGGACCACACCCAGTGTCACAATCGCCCAAATCCTACCGCCCTGCCACGAAACTCGTGCAAGGAGGGGTGCAACGCACCCATCACGGCGAAACCGCCGAGGCGCTGTTTCTGACCTCCGGCTATGTCTACGACAGCGCCGATCAGGCGGAGGCGACCTTTAACGGCACCGTCGACCACTACCAGTATTCGCGGTTCGCCAACCCAACGCTGTCCATGTTCGAACAGCGTCTGTGCCTGATCGAGGGCGCGGAGGAATGCCGCACCACCGCGACCGGCATGGCGGCGGTGAACGCGGCCCTGCTGTCGCATCTCAAAGCCGGCGACCGGGTGGTCGCCTCGCGCGCTTTGTTCGGATCGTGCCACTGGATCGTGTCGACCCTGCTGCCGAAATTCGGGATCACATCGGTCTTCGTCGACGGTCACGATCTCGCGCAATGGAAGGCGGCGCTGTCGGAGCCGACCAATCTCGTGCTGCTCGAAACCCCGTCCAACCCGATGCTCGACATCGTCGATCTCCCCGCGGTGGCCGAAATGGCGCATGCCGCGGGCGCGATCGTGGTGGTCGACAACGTCTTCGCCACGCCATTGTTGCAGCAACCGCTGAAAATGGGCGCCGACGTCGTCGTCTACTCCTGCACCAAGCACATCGACGGGCAGGGCCGGGTCTTGGGCGGCGCGATCCTGTCCAACCGCAAATGGGTCAACGACGTCCTGCAGCCGTTCATCCGCAACACCGGCCCGGCGATGTCGGCGTTCAACGCATGGGTGCTGCTGAAGGGGATCGAGACCCTGGCGCTGCGCGTCAACGCCGGGTGCCGGGCCGCGGCCGATATCGCGGACTTCCTGGCCGAACAGAAAGGTGTCACGCGCGTGTGGTACCCGATGCGCGACGACCATCCGCAGGCCGCGCTCGCCCGTAAGCAAATGAGCGCGGGTGGCACCGTCGTGACGTTCGAGGTCGCCGGCGGCAAGGACGGCGCTTTCAAGGTCATGAACGCGTTTGGACTGATCGCGGTTTCCAACAATCTGGGTGATTCCAAATCCCTCGCGACCCACCCCGCGACCACCACCCACATGCGCATCGGCGCCGACGAACGCGCCAAGCTCGGCATCACCGAGGGCGTGATCCGGATATCGATCGGTCTGGAGGATCCGGAAGATCTGAAGGACGATCTCGCCCAGGCCCTGGCAACGCTGGGATAGGCCCAAAGAGGGCGCGGCCAGCGCGGTTTTCTGCCGCGCTGGACAACCCCCCTGTCGAGAGCGCAAGAATCGTCCAGCCGATCCAAAACCGGGCGGAGGGCACATGATCAACGACGATACCTATTCCCTGACGACGCGTGGCGTGCGCGTCACCGTGCGGTCATTCTTTCTGACCGATCAGTCGGAACCCGACGACGGCCGGTTCGTATGGGCATACCGCGTCTGGATCGAAAATCTGGGCGATGAGACGGTGCAACTCCTGAAGCGCACCTGGGAAATCACCGATGCCACCGGTCACACCGAGCGGGTTCATGGCCCCGGTGTCATCGGGGAACAGCCGGTGCTTCAACCCGGGCAGCGGCACGAATACACCTCCGGCACCCCGCTGCGAACGCCCTCGGGGTTCATGGTCGGCTCGTACCACATGGTCGTCGCCGAAACGGGTGAACCTTTCGACGTGGCCATCCCGGCCTTCAGCCTGGACAGCCCCCATCAGAGCGGTAGGGTGCATTAAAGCGTATTGACCGGGGGTGAAATCGCCGTCGGTCCGAAGCATGCGATCGAACAAAAAATGCCGTGCGGGGACGGACTGGAAACCGGACCGCACAGCTCCTAATTACGGCCCTCACGGTCCAACGAAGGAAGAGTCCCTGTGAACATTATCGCCCCACCTCGGACGCATGCGCCCGGCCAAACGTCGGATCAGCGTCCTTCCCGAGAGGAGGCGGAGGCTGCCGTTCGTACCCTCCTGCGTTGGGCCGGTGACGACCCGAACCGCGAAGGTCTGATCGACACCCCGTCCCGGGTCGTTCGCGCCTATGAGGAATTTTTTGAAGGCTACAGCATCGACCCGGTCAATCTGCTGGAACGCACCTTCGAGGAAACCGACGGCTACGATGAAATCGTGCTGCTGCGCGACATCCGGCTGGAAAGCCATTGCGAGCACCACGTCGTGCCGATCATCGGCCGTGCCCACGTCGCCTATCTGCCGCACCGGCGCGTGGTCGGGATCAGCAAACTGGCCCGGGTCGTGGAGGCCTATGCCAAGCGGCTGCAGATCCAGGAAAAACTGACCGCGCAGATCGCCAATACGATCCAGGAAGTGCTGCAGCCCAAAGGTGTCGCCGTGGTCATCGAGGCGGCGCACCAATGCATGACCACCCGCGGCGTCAACAAGCCCGGCGTCACCATGGTGACCAGCCGGATGCTCGGGGCCTTCCGCGAAGACCCGGCGACACGACGGGAATTGCTGGCGATGATCGGCAACCGGGGATCGGCGGTAACGGGGGATTAACCCCCCATTGGCGAGGGCGAGATATGGCGCCGCGCTGGGACCGAAGCAAAGAACGCCTGCGCAGCCATCTTTTTCGCGCCTGGACCGCGTTGGCTGTGCTGGCCGGCTTTGTCTATGGGCTGGTCTACGCACCGGAATGGCTGACCTGGTGGAAACACGCGACGAACGCGATGGTCGAAGCCGGGTGCGGCCTGCTCCCTTATCCCTGGGGCGATCGGGTCGAGGCGACCCTGGGCAATTTCGGCATGTGGGTGCAGATCACCCTCGCGATCCTCGCGTTCCGGTCCCTTGTTTGGTTGCTGATGACCGCGACGGGCCTGGTTTGGCGGCGCCGCTGATCAACGCGGCGGTGCTGGCACGAACCGGGGTGCCGCGAGCGGCGTCGCGTCCACCGCGCCGGGAACGGCCGTGACCTCCTCGGCCAGCCAGTTCTTGAGCTTGGTGCGGGTCTGGTGCTCCAACTCGATATTCATTTCGTCCATAACGCCCGAGATCATATCGTGCAGCAGGTCCTGCTTGTCGCCGATATGGCCGGTATGGGTCCGCGTGACAGGAACCCGAACGTAACCAAGCGGCTGTCCGTCGTCGCCGACGATCTCGATCTTCACATCCATCGAACAGCGGATTTCGTCGCCTGACTGTGTGAGCGATGCGTCGGAAATCGACACAACCGCGCGCCCCTGGCTGCCCAGGGCCTTCAGCCGGTCCTCCAGCATCTGATGCAGCGTGGCCAGAGGATCGACCGGTGAGTCCAGGCTGATATCGGGGGATTTGCCGGATGGGACGAACCGCGTTTGGATTTCGATCGCCTTCACCGAAAGATCGATCGGCTTGAGGTAATCGTAGCGCAGTGGCGGGTAGACTTTCGGCTCTCCACCGCATGCCGCGAGCACGAAGGGCAGCAACAGGCTGGCGCGGCGGGTCAGGCGGAGAAAGGACATGGTGATCGAGGCTCCCAATCGGCTCCGGCTGCATAGCGCGACCGCGTGGCGGCGTCACGATCCCGCGCGGCGTTCCGACGGGTTTTGCAATGGCCCGGCGGCAGCCGCGAAGCCTGTTTGGCCCTCTTCGCCGTATCGCCCCTGGCCACCGATCGTCCGGCAAGGCGTGCAGCCCGGAGGCCTGCCGCATCGACCGCAGCGTGATCGCCATCACACCGGCAGCCTGACCTGCGCTCGCAGCCCGCCGAGTGGCGAGTTGCCCAGCACGATGTCGCCACCATGCGCCCGGACGATATCGCGCGCGATCGTCAGGCCGAGACCGGTGCCGCCATCGGTGTCGCTTTCGAATGGGCGAAACACGCTCTCCCGCCGGTCCTCGGGAATGCCCGGTCCATCGTCGTCGACGGTGACCAGCACCGAACGGCCCTGCGGTTCGGCGGTCAGCAGCACATGATGTGCGTGGCGGCTGGCATTATCGACCAGGTTGGTGATCGCCCTTCGCACCGCCCCGGCCCGCAGCGATAGGTTCAGGTCGCTGGGGGCGCTCAACGTCACCGTTTTGCCGGATCGCCGAGCACCAGCCGCGACATCGTCCAACAACGCCGCCAGATTGACCGGCTCCGCCTGCTCCGCCGCCTCCCCGCGGGCAAAGGCGAGGTAGGCGCTGATCATGCCTTCCATTTCGGCGAGGTCGGCGGCCATTTCATCGATGTCCTGCGACAGTGCATCCGTGCGGGGCAGCATCTCAACCGACAACCGGAGCCGGGTCAGCGGTGTACGAAGATCGTGCGACACGCCAGCCAGCATTTCGGTGCGCTGGGCGAGGAAGCGGCGGATGCGATCCTGCATGCGATTGAAAGCGGCCGCGGCTTGCCGGACCTCGGTCGCGCCTTCCGGCCGTATTGGGCCACCATCGCGGCCGATGCCGAAGGCCTCGACCGCCGTGGCAAGCCGGCGGATCGCCTTGACCTGGTTGCGCATGAACAGCGCGGAAACCCCGAACAGCAGTGCCGCCGATCCCACGACCCAGATCACGAACAGATAAACCGCTGACGTGTAGAGACGCTTGCGCGGCGCCTCGACCTCCAGCACCCCCGTCGGGGCCTGGACGTGGATGAGCACCGAGCGGGGGTCCGACGACCAGTCCATCGTGAAGGGACGCTGGAGTTGGTCGGCCAGGGCGGCATCCAGGTCGTCGTCCATTGGACCGGGAACGTTGACCCAGGGCCTGGGCACCAGAACCTGATCGGGGATCAACCGGATCGTCAACGCATAGTGCCGGCGGGCATCCGCCAGGATCCATTCGGCGTTCTCCGGTCCGGGAAAGCGCTGCATCAGGCCCACGATGCTGGCGATCTCCCCGGCCACGCTGCCAGTGAGACGGCGGGAGACGACGTCGAGGTGGCTGCCATAGAAGATCCAAAGCGCCACGACCTGCAACAGGATCAGCGGCACGAGGATCATCAGCAGGCTGCGCCACAGGAGCGAGCGCGGCATCAGCCGGCGAACACCGCCGCCGCTGAGGAACGGCACGCGTACCCGCATCGGCTCAGACCCCCGGTTTCAGCACATAGCCGCGACCCCGCACGGTATGGAGAAAGCGCGGCTCGCGCGGATCGACTTCGATCTTGCGACGCAGGCGGGTCATCTGGACGTCGATGGCGCGTTCGCCGGAATCGTCCATCTCGACCGCCGCGGCGATGTCCTCGCGTGAGAGCGTCTCGTTCGGCCGGCGAGCGAGTGCCGTGAGCAGCCCAAGTTCGCCGCCAGTCAGGCGGATGATGCCCTCGGGCCCCCGCAGTTCGCCGCGTTCGAGATCGAAGGTCGCCTCGCCCAGTATCACCGGCCCACCCGGCGTTTCCGGCGGCGGGGCAGCAATGCGCCGCAGCAGGGCGCGGATACGCAGCAACAATTCGCGCGGTTCGAATGGCTTGCCCAGATAGTCGTCGGCTCCGGCCTCGAACCCGGCGATCCGGTCTTCCGGCGCACCCCGGGCGGTGAGCAGCAGCACCGGCAGGTCGTGCCCGCGTTCCTTGCGGAGGGATTCGGTGAGCTGCAATCCCGTCTCGCCAGGCATCATGACGTCCAGCACCATGAGGTCGGGGTCGATGAAGGACAGCTTTGTGCGCGCATCCGCCGCGTTCTCCGCGGCGGTTACACGGAAGCCCTCGCTCGCCAGATAGCGGGCGAGGCGTTCCCGCAGCCGGGCATCGTCTTCGACCAGAAGGATCAGCGCTTCATCGGACATCGGTGTCTCCAGCGGCATCCAGCACGGAACGGGCTTCAGGGTCCATGATGGCACGCATCACCGCCTGAAATCCCGCGAAAGCTTCTGGTCCAGCGGCCTCGAAGGCCGGGGCAAGGCACGCGTGTTGACGGGCGAAGAGCCGCTGTTCCAACGCCGCACCGCTTTCGGTCAGTGTCAGCAGGCGTTGGCGACGGTCGGCGCCGCCCTTGGCCTGGGCAACGAAGCCACGCGTGACAAGGTCGCCGAGCACCCGCGCGAGGGACTGTTTGGTGATCCGCAGGATCGCCAGCAATTCCGACACCGTCATCCCCGGATTGCGGCCAATGAAGTGCAGTGCGCGGTGGTGCGCTCGGCCCAGCCCGATCTCCTCCAGCAGCACATCGGCGGCGTTGGTGAAGTCGCGATAGGCGAAGAACAGCAAATCCTGCGCGAGCCGGACGGTACGGTCCATGTCAGTGCCCCGCGAATCGGGCATGGCGGGCATCTCGGGATAAATAGGTCAGTATTATTGACTCATCGGCGTTCAACGTCGCATGGTCCTTTTGTGGAGAAACAATATTACAAAGGATGGTGTCATGACGTTGGTTCCTTTCGATGATCGGGACGGGTGGATCTGGTGGAATGGTGCGCTGGTGCCCTGGCGGGACGCGACACCGCACGTTCTCTCGCATGGCCTACATTACGCCAGCGCGGTCTTCGAAGGCGAACGCGCCTATGGCGGGACCATCTTCCGGCTACGCGATCACACCGAACGCCTGCGGGCCTCGGCGCGGATTTTGGGCTTCGAGATTCCCTGGCCGGCCGATCGGATCGACGCCGCCTGCCGGCAGGTGCTGAACGCCAACGGCCTGACCGACGGCTACGTCCGCCCGATCGCCTGGTTGGGGTCGGAGGCGTTGGGGATTTCGCCGATCGGCAACGCGGTGCACTTGGCCATCGCCGCCTGGGCCTGGCCCAACTACTACGGCGATGCTCGGATGCGGGGGATCCGGATGGGGCAGGCGGCCTGGAAGCGGCCTTCGCCGGAGACGATGCCGACCATGGCGAAATGCACCGGTGTTTACACGATCGGCAGCATGTCAAAGCGCCGGGCGGAGGAGGAAGGCTACAGCGACGCGCTGATGCTGGACTGGCGCGACCGGGTGGCCGAGACCACCAGCGCCAATATTTTTCTCGTCATCGATAACGCCGTGCATACGCCGGTGCCAGAAGGATTCCTGGACGGCATCACCCGCCGCACCGTGATGGCACTGGCCCGCCGACGGCAGATGACAGTGATCGAACGCCCGATCGAGGCGGCCGAGATCACGTCGGCCTCGGAGGTGTTCCTCGCAGGCACCGCCGCCGAGGTCACCGCCGTGCGCGAGATCGGCCCGCATCGCTACACCCCCGGGCAGATCACCGAAACCTTGATGCGCGACTATGAAACGCTGGTCAGGGGGGCGGAGTCGGACGTAGCGCGGGTGGTCGGCTGAGCCTTATCCTCCCGCTTGACCTTGGCGGGAGAAGTGAATGGACACCGATGTCGTCGTGATCGGGGCAGGCTGCGCCGGGCTGGGTGCGGCCACCGCCCTGCGGGATGCCGGGGTACGCTGCGTGGTGCTGGAAGCCTCGGACCGTGTCGGCGGCCGAGCCTGGACCACGAACCCGGCAGCGCTTGGCGGTGTCTGGTTCGATATGGGCGCCGTCTGGCTCCACGACGCCGAAAACAACCCGCTGACCCCCATCGCTCGGGCCGCTGGCGACACGCTGCTGCGATCCGACGAAATCCGCACCGAACGGACATTCGTCGGGGACCGGTTGGCAACGGCGGCGGAGTTGGCGGATTACGACGGTGCGGCGGGCCGATACGCGGCGGCGGCAGACATGCTGCTCGCCCAACATGACGATGTCCCGCTGAGCGCGATCGCTCGTGCTCTGCCGGACGATCCCTGGGCGGCGACGATGGAGGCCTGGGAGGGGCCGGTGATCTGCGTGGTCGATGCCGACCGGTTCAGCGCGCGGGATTGGCGCGACAACGCACTCGGCGGCAGCAATCTCGTGCCGGACGGGGGCGTCGGTGCATTCGTCGCGCGGCGATGCGCCACCGGTCTCGATATTCGGCTCGGCACGCCGGCGACCCGCATCGCCTGGAACGGGCCAGGCGGCCGGGTGACGGTCGACACGCCGCGCGGGGCGATCACGGCGGTTGCCTGTATCGTGACGGTTTCGACGGGCGTCCTGGCCTCGGGGGCGATCCGGTTCGATCCGCCCTTGCCGGCTTCCGTGGCGGACAGTGCGGCTGCCCTGCCGATGGGGCTGGCGATGAAGGTCGCGCTGCGAGCCAACGGGGCGGACCGGCTGGACCTGCCGATGCACTGTTCGGTCGATCGGCAGGTAAGGGCGGGCGAGACGCTGATGCCGTTCCAATGCTGGCCGTTCGGGCGCGACTACGTCCAGGGCTGGGTCGGCGGGTCGGTAGCTTGGGACTTGGCGGCCGCGGGGGAGGCTGCGGCGGTCGATTTCGCGCTGTCCCAGTTGCGGGGATTGTTCGGCGGACGTGTGGACCGATTGTTTGCCGGCGGCGGACATCTGGTGACGGGTTGGGATGCCGATCCCTGGGCGCGCGGGGCCTATTCCACTTGCGTGCCCGGTCAATCTGCCGCGCGTCGCCAACTCGCCGAACCCCTGGGCGATGGGCATTTGCTGTTCGCCGGGGAGGCTTGTCATGTGCCGTTCGCGAGCACGGTCGCGGGTGCATGGATCAGCGGGCAGGAAGCGGCGCGGGCGGCGATGCGGGCGGTGGCTGGTTCGGTTTGATATCTGGTGCCGAAGACGGGTCCCCGTCGATCGCCAAACCCCTGGCCCGGTTCGGTGCGGGCTTAGGCAACGCGCAAAAATTACCGCTCCAAGTCGCGGCGGTCTCGTTACATCGTCATGGCCCGGCTCGTCCGGGCCACCTATAGCGGCACACTGCCACAACAGGTGGTCCGGACGAGCCGGGCCATGACGATTTGGGAGTGGTCGGCCGACTCGTTTAATTTTGGGCGCTGCCTTAGAGTGTGATCGCCAGAGGTGGAACCACACGGCGGCGTGAATCACGCGATCAAACAAAGATCAATAGAGCTGGCATTGAACCGTCGGGGCGGCCGGGCGCGCAACAAAGCGCCATGCCATCGGCCGTTGTCTCGATCCAAATGGGTCAACATTCAGGGCCGGCGTATGGCTCCAAGATCTTTCGAAAATCCGCCGTGCGATGTGACATATCGACCAGCTTGTGCGACAATCGACCTATGAGTAACACCCTCTACGATCAGGACTTCTTTGCCTGGACAAACGAGCAGGTTCGGCTGCTGCGCGCCGGCAAACTGGCGCAAGCCGACATCGGGCACATCGCCGAGGAAATCGAAACCATGGGCAAGGCGGAGAAGCGCGAACTGGTCAGCCGCCTGACGGTCCTGCTGGCACATTTGCTGAAATGGCAATATCAGCCTGAACGCCGGGGCAAGTCCTGGCGCAACACGATCACCACCCAACGCCTCGATGTGGCCGATCATTTGGCCGATAACCCAAGTCTGCGCGCGCGACTGCCTCAGTCCATCACGGACGCATACAAGCGCGCCCGCTTGGCCGCTGCCAACGAGACCGACCTTGATACCGACGCTTTTCCCACGACCTGCCCCTGGTCGTATGAGCAAATCATGGACCCCGATTTTTTCCTGGATCGTGCGCTGTCCTAGATACCGCCCGACCCTACCAACGGTGCCAGTTGTAAACCTTCTCCAGCGTCCCCCCCATCAGCGCCGCCTTGTCGCTCGCCGACAGTCGCGTCGTCTTCCGGAACGGCGCCACGCCCTGCTCGTAAGTCAGCATCTGGATCGTGCGCGTCCAGTCCGTGCCCCACATGCACCGGTCCAGCCCAAACGCGTCGATCACCCGCAGCACCGGTTCCCAGATATCGTTGTACGGAAACGCCTCATGCGACATCGTGCAGGCGCCGCTGACCTTGACCCGAGCATTGGGATACCGCGCGAGCGCCAGCAGCTTCGGCAGTTCGCCCCAGACGTCGGCCGGCACCGGCGGATGCGCCGGTTGCAGCAGGCCGAGGTGATCGATCACCACCACCGTATCCGGATTCCGCCGAATGAACGCCGTACCGAGATCGAGCCGGCCCCAACACAGGAAATTCACCGGCAGTCCATGCCGGGCCGCCGCGGCGAAGGCGCGGGTAACGCCGGGATCGGCGGGGTCGGTCACCGACCCGTCAGCAATCCGCACCCGGATGCCCACGGTGCCAGGGGTCTTGGCCCATTCGGCGACCATCTCGTCCAACCCGGGGTCCGTCGTGTCGACCGGCGTGACCACGCGGAAGCGGTCCGGATATTTGTTATAGACCTCCAGCGCATAGCTGAAATCGTAGCGATACGCGGCGAAGGAGGACACCATCACCGCCGCGTCGACACCGACGCTGTCCATCGCGGCAACCATTTCCTCACCGCTGGCGGACGCCAGCCCGTGCGACGGGCCGGCCCAGGGGCGGCCGGGGTGGTCGCGGTCGAACGGATGGACCTGCACATCGATGACCGGCATGGCATTTTCTCCCTCGGTTCGATGCCGCGATTGCACTGCGCGGCATCATCATTTAGAAGCCTACCTCCGCTCGGCGCGCGGGTGTAGTTCAATGGTAGAACGGCAGCTTCCCAAGCTGCACACGAGGGTTCGATTCCCTTCACCCGCTCCAGCGCTACCGCCCAGCATGATCGCCGAGCCGGGCTTCCGTTTCCTCGGCCGCGGCTGGGACGGGTGTCCAATCTGCTGACGGTCTGGCTCCGGCGATATATCGCCGGAACCTGATTCCTACCGTAGTTCGAAGCCCAGGTTGCGCAGCGCTTCCTTCATCCGGTCGCGGCCGTGCATCGCCGGCACGTCCTTCAGGCGGTTGGTCGCCTGGAGGGTCCAGTCCTGCTCCTTCATGCCCTGCTCGCGCATGAAATCCCGAGCGACGCCGTTATAGCGTTCCACAGCGTCCCGCTTCAGGGTGGCATCGTACTGCTCGTGGTGGAGCACAATATCCTGCGGCAGGCGCGGCTTGATGCCGGTGTCCTTGGCCGGGTCGGGATAGCCCACCGCCATGCCGAATACCGCGAAGACATGCGGCGGCAGGTTCAGCTCCGCGGCGATCTCTTCAGGGTGATTGCGCACGGCGCCAACATACACCGCGCCCAGCCCGATCGACTCCGCCGCGATAAACGCCGACTGCGCGGCCAGCGCCGCGTCGACCACGCCCAGAATGAACGCTTCGGTATAATGCGTCGCTTCGGCCTGGGTCTGCCGGTCCGCGGCGATCTGGTTGATACGGTTCAAATCCGCCAGCCACATCAGCATCAGCGGCGCATCGCGGATGAACTGCTGATTTCCCGCCAGGGTCGCGATACGGGCCTTGCGTTCGGGCTCCCGCACCGCCACCACGCTCCAAACCTGAAGGTTGGAGGACGTCGAAGCCGATTGCGCGGCCGCGACCAGCAGCTCCAGTGTTCCCTCTGGCAGTGTCTCCGGCAGGAAACCCCGCACTGAGCGGTGGTTGAGGATGGTGGCGATGGTTTCGTTCCAATGCGCCGGGGCGGCGGCATTGTCGCGGTTACGTTGGCGCAGCAGCGCGGTCGCGGCGTCGAGGTCGGCGGACATTCAAATCTCCGGATCGGAAGGGGATGCCGCATCATCGCCTTACCGCGTGCGAGAGGCAAATCCACCCGACAAATCGCACGGAAGTGGCCCTTTTTTTCGCAAATGTGAACTGCGTCACATTTTTTTCGGTGGCATCCGGGGAATGATGGGGAACCGGACGCGTTTCCCCAACAGAGATGTCGTCGGTGGGATCCTAGCGGATCCCGGTCAACCCGGACCACCCTTGGCGGCTCAGCCACACCCCTGGCTGAGCCGCATTTTTCTATCCCGCTTCTTCGTTCCAGGTGCGTCCGTCCCGCTCGATCAGGGCGATCGACGCCGTGGGTCCCCAACTGCCAGCCGCATATAACCGGGGCAGGTCGGTCGAACCGGCCCAGGCATCCAGGATTGGCTCGACCCAGGTCCAGGCGGCCTCCACTTCGTCACGACGCATGAACAGGGTCGCATCGCCGCGGACAGTATCCATCAGCAGACGTTCGTACGCGTCGGGGAAGCGTATGCCGAACGCGGTGTCGAAGCGGATATCCAGGCCAGTAGGCGACAGGCGCAGCCCGCCAGGGCCTGGATCCTTGGTCATGACGTCCAGGCGCATACCTTCTTCCGGCTGCAGACGGATCACCAGCCGGTTCGGTTGCCGCGGTCCGGCGGAGGGCGGGAAAAGCGAGAACGGCTGATCTTTGAACTGCACCACGATCTCGGACACTTTGCGCGGCATCCGCTTACCGGTGCGCAGATAGAACGGCACGTTGGCCCATCGCCAGGTGCGGACTTCCGCCTTCAGCGCAACGAAGGTTTCCGTGGCGCTGGGTTCGTCCGCACCGAGGTCGGTCCGATAGGCGCCGACCGATTGACCGCTGATCGCGCCGGCACTGTACTGCCCGCGTACGGTCTCGGTGCCGATCCGGTACGGTTCGATCGGGCGCAAAGCCCGCAGCACCTTCAGCTTTTCATCGCGCACCCGGTCCGCGTTCAGGCTGACCGGCGGTTCCATCGCGATCAGGCACAAAAGCTGCAACAGGTGGTTCTGCACCATGTCGCGCATCGCGCCGGAGGTGTCGTAGTAACCCGCGCGTCCCTCGACGCCCACCGTTTCCGCGACCGTGATCTGGACATGGTCGATCACGTCCGAAGTCCATAGCCGCTCGAAAATCGTATTGGCGAAACGCAGCGCCAGCAGGTTCTGGACGGTCTCCTTGCCCAGGAAGTGGTCGATCCGATAGGTCTGTGCCTCTGCGAACACTTTTCCGACCTGATCGTTGATCTGCCTGGCCGAGGCCAGATCCCGCCCGATCGGCTTTTCCAGCACAACACGCGACTGCGGGGTAACAAGACCGGCAGCCGCCAGATTCCGGCAGATCGGCCCGTACAGCGCCGGCGCGGTCGCCAGATAGAAAACCCGGACCCGGTCAGGATCGAGCAGATCGCTCAGCGCCCCGAAACTGACATTCTCTGCCGCGGCGTCGAGCCCGACATAGCGGATGCACCGCAGAAACCGCTCCAGCGTGGCAGGATCCAGGTCGGCGGGAACAACATGCTCTTCCAGCGCCCCTCGCGCTCGGTCCCGATACGCGTCATCCGTCAACGCCGACCGGGCGGCACCGATGATACGCGAACCCTCGGGCATCTGGCCGTCGCGAAAGCGGTAATAGAGCGCGGGGAGCAGCTTGCGCAAAGTCAAGTCGCCGGTCGCACCGAACACGACGCCGTCGAACACGGGTACGGGAATAATTTTCGCCATGCGGGTCCGCCTGCTGATGTTGGGCCTTGGCGGTGGTATCCGCCGGTGCGGACGCTTCCCCCCTGCCTCCCGATTAGATCATCGGGAGGCGGGACGGTGCAACCCTTGGCGGTGCGGCGCGTGGCTTACGCGCGCTTGATGCGGGACCGTTTGACGTGATCGAGGTTCGCCCCCTCGATCCGGATAAGCTTCGTCACGGTCGTCCGGTTCGGCGAATGAATCGCCCCCACAGCGTAGAAATGCGCGTCGCCGGGGCGCAGCACGTAGGATTTCTCAGGTTCCACCAAAGTCGGGATCGCACCTTCCCCCTTCTTGACCACACGCCAGTCCACCATCTCGGTGTCGCCCTCGGCCAGTCCGTAGATCGCCCAACTGGAACCGTGGTCATGCGGCTCCCCCACCGCGGCCGTCGTGTAGACATGGCCGCATACGCAGAAGCCCATATCCGGATCCTCATACAACACCTTGCGCGGCCGGCATTCCTCGGCCGTCAGGTGCTTGGCAACGAAGTCCTTGTCCAGCAGCGCCTTGGAAACAATGGCGCAGACCGCCTGCTTGCCGGCGGGGCCGGCGTCGGCCTTAAGAGCGTCCTTGATGTCGGCGCTGAGTGCCTCGAGCGTGATAGCCATGGGTGTTTTACCTCCGGATGACGGGGAGCGAAGCAGAATTTGCCGACTCTGGTGCGTCCCGAAGGACGCGATCACCTCGTGGGTGAAAGTCCCACCCGGGCAATGGTCGGTTGGCCCGGTAGCTGGCAGGCGGTTTAACTGGGTAACTGGTTGGATCGAAGCCCTGCGACAAACCTCGCCATGGGC
>CAIRCM010000229.1 GCA_903877125.1 uncultured Acetobacteraceae bacterium
AGCGGTTCAGGCACTCCACGATCAGCATGTCGCGCAATGCATCAATTATTTGGCCGCCACCGGCAGGCGCCTTTGTCTGTTGCTGAACTTCGGCAAGTCCCGCATTCAGGTTCAGAGAGTCGTCCATAATTTCTGAACCCGAACACTGCATCCGTGTGCATCGGTGTGCATCGGCGGCAAAAATACCTTCATTTCCCAGCCAAACCGCCGCGACTAAAGCCGCGGCAACCGTTCCGCCAGCGCCGCATAAGCCTCCTCGTCCGTACGGTCGTAGCGCAGCGGCGTGACCACGATCCGCCCTGCCTTCAGCGCGGTGTAGTCGCTTTCCGGGCCTTGCGGGCGGTCGCCGCGGCGGAAATTTAGCCAGTGGTAGGTCATGCCGCGCGGGTCGGTGCGGGTGTCCACATTCATCCCCGCGACCATCCCGACGCCCTGTCTGGCCAAGGTGATCTCGCCGGCGTCGGCGGGGGCGGTCGGGGGGAAATTGATGTTCAGCACGGCGTCCTTGCCCCAGCCCAGATCGAGCAGCCGACGCACCACCCCGGCGCCCAGCGTGCGCGAGCAGTCCCACGGCACGTTGTTGCGATCGACGAAGGCCTGGCTCAGCGCCAAGGCCGGCACACCCAGCATCATCGCGGTCATCGCGCCGCCGACCGTGCCGGAGAACACCGTCTCCAGCCCCAGGTTCAGCCCACGGTTGACGCCGGACAGCACCAGATTCGGCAGGTTGTCCTTCATCAGGTGGCAGAGGCCCATGGCCGCACAATCGCCCGGCGTCCCCGTCACGCCGAAACGGCGGTCGCCACGATCGGTGATTCGCAACGCGTGATGCAGGCTGACCGCGTGGGACTGGCCGCTCTGGTCGTGTTCGGGGGCGACGACCCAGACCTCCCTGGCGATCTGGGCGGCGATCTCCTCCAGCACTTTCAGCCCAGGGGCATCGATCCCGTCGTCGTTGGTCAGGAGTACGCGGTCCAGCACGGTAGGTCTCCGGTTCGGTTCGGCCACGGTGTTGCACGGGTTCGGGGTTTTTGCCAGTGTCGCGGCCAATTCGAGAGGGAACGGACCATGCTGATCATCGACGCGCAGGTGCATATCTGGGGCAGCGGCACACCCACGCCGCATCACCGCCAGACCTCCCTGTTTTCGGCCGAGGATCTGATCCGGGAGATGGATGAGGCCGGAGTCAACGGTGCGGTTCTGCACCCGCCGAGCTGGGACCTTGGGTCGAACGAAATGGCGGATGCGGCCTGTACCAAATACCCTGACAAGTTCTGCACGCTGGGCTGGTTTCCGTTGAACGGCCCGTCGCAGCGGCATCGGATCGAGACCTGGAAGCAGCGGCCCGGCATGATGGGCCTGCGCTGGGCGCTGACCCGGCCGGAACAGCAGACCTGGCACGAGGACGGCACGATGGACTGGCTGTGGCCGGCGGCCGAGAAAGCCGGCACGCCCGTCGCGACCATGGCCTGGCGCTTCCTCAAGCTGTTCGGACAGATCGCCGAACGGCATCCGAATCTGAAATTGATCGTCGATCATCTGGGTACGCCACGGGCGGGGAAGGATGAGGCGGCCTACAGCGATCTGTCGGAACTGCTGGCGCTGGCGAAGTATCCCAACGTCGCGGTGAAGGCGACCGGGGCGCCGGGGACGTCCTCGCAGAGCTATCCGTTCCGCAACATTTCCGATGGATTGCAGCGTATTTTCGATGCGTATGGACCGGACCGGTTCTTCTGGGGCACAGACATCACCCGGATGCCGTGTTCCTATCGGCAGTGCGTCACGCACTTCACCGAAGAACTGCCCTGGCTCAAAGGCGGCGATATGGAGAAGGTCATGGGGCGCGGCGTCATCGCCTGGCTGGGATGGCAGCGTCCCAACGTTTGACAAGACCGTGACGGCGCGCCCGTCCTGGCGTAAACCCCGGTCAACTGCCTGGAGTTTCTGCCCATGACCGCCGTCAACGCCAACATCGCCGCGCCCCGTATGCTTCTGGTTGCCGGCGGCGCGGTGAAACAGGTCGCCGATGTATTGGCCAAGTTCGGCCTGTCGCGTCCCCTGATCGTGACCGATCCGTTCATGGTCAAATCCGGCCTGCTGCGATCGGTGCAGGATCCGCTGGATGAGGCGGGGATCGCGTCCGGCGTGTTCAGCGACACCGTGCCCGAGCCCGACGATACCGTGATCGATCGCGGAGTCGCGGCGATGGCGGGGGACACATACGACTGCCTCATCGGCTTCGGCGGTGGGTCGCCAATCGATACCGCGAAGGCCATCGCGATCCTGGCCAAGGGCGGCGGGAAGATGCGCGACTACAAGGTGCCCTTCGCGGCCGATATCGGCAAAGTGCCGGTCATCGCCATCCCCACCACGGCCGGCACCGGCAGTGAGTGCACCCGCTTCACCGTCATCACCGACCACGAACGTGACGAGAAGATGCTGATCGCCGGCTTCGGTTGCCTGCCGCTGGCCGCGATCGTGGATTACGAACTCACCTTCACCGTCCCGCCGCGCACCACCGCGGATACCGGCATCGACAGTTTTACGCATGCGCTGGAGGCTTATGTTTCCAAGCGCGCGAACCCGTTCTCGGACGCGTTCGCCTTGGCGGCGATGGAATTGATTGGGAAGCACCTGCGCACCGCGTACGCCGAACCGCGCAACGCCGCCGCGCGTGAGGGGATGATGATCGGTGCGACGCAGGCCGGCTTGGCCTTCTCCAACAGTTCGGTTGCGCTGGTGCATGGGATGTCGCGGCCGATCGGGGCGCATTTTCACGTGCCGCACGGGTTGTCCAACGCGATGCTGATGCCGGCGATCACCCGTTATTCGATTGGCGGCGCACCAGCGCGCTATGCCGAGGCGTCGCGCCGGGTCGGGTTCGCCGATGCGTCCGATTCCGATGCCGTCGCCGCCACCAAGCTGATCGCCGGGCTGGAAGCGTGGAACGCCGAACTGAAAGTGCCCACCCCCGCCGCGTTCGGGATCACGGAGGCGGCGTGGAACGGCAAGATGCAACTGATGGCCGAGCAGGCTTTGGCCTCGGGGAGTCCGAACAACAATCCACGGGTGCCGGACGCGGCGGAGATCGTATCCCTGTACCGGGAAGTCTGGATCGGCGCGGCCAGCAACCGCCCAGGCATCTGAGCAATGATCTCCCCAGAGCTGCAGGCCCGCGCGCGGTTGATCCTTGACGACGCGGCGATCCCGGAACTGCCGAATTATTATAAAGGCAAGGTGCGGGACAATTACGACCTGCCGGATGGACGGCGGATTCTGATCACCACCGACCGGCTCAGCGCGTTCGACATCGCTTTGGCGTCGATCCCCTGCAAGGGGCAGGTGCTGACTCAGACTGCCCGGTTCTGGTTCGAGGCGACTAAGGACATCTGTCCGAACCATGTGCTCGCCTATCCCGATCCGAACGTGGTGATCGGCCAGCGGCTTGAGATATTGCCCGTGGAGGTGGTGGTGCGCGGCTACCTCGCCGGGACGACCGGGACTTCAATCCTGCCAATGTACAAGAAGGGCCAGCGGACGGTCTATGGTGTCACGTTGCCGGACGGCATGCGCGACAATCAGGTGCTGCCGCATCCCATCATCACGCCAACGACAAAGGCCGCCGATGGTGGGCACGACATGCCGCTGACCGCCGATGAGATCCTCTCCACGGGCCTGCTGCCCGCCGAGCAATGGCGCGCGGTGACGGATTATGCACTGGCACTGTTTGCTCGGGGACAGACCATGGCCGCGGAGCGTGGGCTGATCCTGGTGGACACGAAATATGAATTCGGCACCGATCCTTCGGGGCGGATCGTGCTGGCAGATGAGATCCACACCCCCGACAGCAGCCGTTACTGGTTCGCGGAATCCTATGCTGCTCGCTTTGACGCGGGGGAGCGGCCGGACAGTTTCGACAAGGACGTGATGCGCGCCTGGGTGGCGGCGCGCTGCGATCCATACAAGGACCCGATCCCGACGATCCCCGAAGAGATCGTGCTGGCGACGGCGCAGGTTTATGTCGATGCGTTCGAGCGGATCACGGGTCAGGCCTTCGCTTATCCCGATGCGTCGGAGCCGGTGTTGACGCGGATCCGAAGGAACCTCGCGGCGCTGTTCCGGAGCTAGAGGCTGATCGCCAGAGGTGGAACCACCCGACGGCGTGAATCACGCGATCAAATAA
>CAIRCM010000230.1 GCA_903877125.1 uncultured Acetobacteraceae bacterium
CGAGAGAGTCCAAATCATCGGAGGTTGCTGGAACAAAGGCGTGGATACCGGCATACGCCGGCATGACGGTGGAGACTGGACGGTCGAGAGAGTCCAAATCATCGCAGGTTGGTTCCACCTCTGGCGATCACGCTTTATACTAGTTCGCCGGAGCCGCCGGGAGCCGGATTCTACCCAACCACCCGGCGCACAAGGGCGATCGCCTCAGTCCGCATGGCAATCAGGATGAACGCGGCGCTGGCCCAGACCTCGAGCGCTTCCTTGAACAATGCGCCACCGTCATGGTACGGATCGATACCGAGCGGGCTGACCAGATGGAAGAATATCGCGCCGGACATGACGCCAAGGGCGAAGAACGCGCCAAACACGCGGGTCGGCGGCACGACGACAAGGATCGAGGCCGCGATCTCCATGATCGCGACAAACAGGCGGAACGGCTTTTCGTAGCCGTGAATGCCCAGCCAGTCCGAAAGAATGGTGAACAGGTACACCGACCCTTCGTTCCCGGTCAGTTTGTATTGCTCGTACCAGAGCAACGTTCCGGCGATAAACAGCGCGGCGGGCCAAGTCAGCAGGCGAAGAATGCGGTCCATGAGGGTCTCCAAGAGGATCGTGTGCCCGTTCGACCCTCTTGGCCGCCCGACGTTACGCGGCTTTGACGCGGACCAGCTTCTGGAGGCATCGCACCGGGTTCGGGCGGGGGATATTGGGGAATGACCGGGGCCACGAAGTATGTGCGACCTCTCCTACATAGAGGTCCCCATGCGAGTCCACCGCCATCCCGTGCGGGGAGATGAACTGGCCGGGGCCGGCCCCACGTGCCGGTGTGGCCTCGACTGTCGCCAGAAGGTTGCCCTTCAGGTCCATGACGCTGATGCGCGGTCCGATGTTCGGGTGGTCGATGTTCACCGGCAGATGTGGGCCGAGTTCCGCGATATAGCAGATCGGGCAAGCGCCCGAGGTCATGTACAGGCCGCTGGGACGGTGCAGATTGTTCCACTGCGTTTCGAATTTGCCGTTGCCATCGAACACCTGCACGCGGTGGTTCTCGCGGTCCGCGACGTAGACCCAGCCGTCGGCGTCGCAGCAGATGTTGTGTGCGATGTTGAACTGGCCTGGGCGGGTCCCCGAGCTGCCCCATGACAACAGGCGCCGTCCCGAGGGGTCATATTTGTGCACCCGAGCGTTGCCGTATCCGTCTGAAATGTAGATGTCGCCCCGCGGAGATAGGGCGGTATGGGTGCAGCGATTGAACGGCTCGCCGCTCATGAAGGGCGAGGGCTTGTTGGGAATGCCGATTTCCAGCAGCACTTTGCCGTCCAGGGTGCACTGACGCATCGTGTGGTCGCCGTCATCGGTGCAATAGATCGTGTCATCCGGCCCCATGCTGATGCCATGGGCGCGGTTGAAAAGGCCCTCGCCCCAGGAGCGCAGGAAGTTGCCGTCGCGATCGAACACGATCATCGGGTGTTCGCCGCGATTGAAGGCGTAGACGTTGTCGTGCCGGTCGACGCCGACCGCGGCGACGTCCAGCGTCACCCAGCCCGGCGGTAGTTTCATCCAGCCGTCGGCGGGTTGGTACCTGTATTCGCCTTCGCCCATCGTTTGGGTCATGTCGTATCCTCCTGCTACCATTTCAGCGACGCGCGCACCCGCGCGACGGCCGCCATCTGTGCCGGGTGATCGCCCCCGGCGAAACGGATCATCAAATGCGTTGCGCCCGCTTTGGCATAACTGTCCAACCAGGCGCCGAGTCCGGCTTCCGGGCCGGTGTAGGATGCCTGACGCTTCCGCGTCGCTGCTGCCGGGACGCCGTAGTAGTTTTCGAGGAAAGCGTTCATCCGATCGTCGGCGCGTTGCGCATTCTCATCGATTGCGACGGTCAGATACATCGCGCCGGTCATGTTTTCCGCTGCGCGCCCGGCATCCCGAGCGGCCTGTTTGATGTCGGCCCATTGGGTGGCGAAGAGGTCGGGGGCCGGGGCGATCGGGAACCAGCCGTCGAAGTGCTTGCCGGCACGCTCCAGGCTCGCTTGGAGGTTGCCGCCGATCCATAGCGGTGGCCCTCCCGTCCGGTAGGGCACGGGGGCGAGGACGCCCTGTGCAACCTGCCAGCGGCCGTCCCAATCGACGGGTTGGCCGGTCCAGAGGGCTTTGCACAGCCGCAGCCCTTCCATCATCCGTCCCACGCGTTTGTCGAACGGCACCCCGGCGGCGGCAAATTCAGCGCGTATATTCGGTCGGTCGGCGGCGATGCCGACGCCCAGGATCAGACGGCCTTCCGACACCTGGTCCAGGGTCGCGACCTGATGCGCCAGCAGAACGGGGTTCCGTAGCGCCGGCAGCAGCACGGCCGTACCGATCTGCACCCGAGGCACCCGGCCGGCCACGCCCGCGAGCAGTGTCAGCGGTTCGTGGCGTGGACGGGCCAGCAACGAATCTCCGACCCAGATGGAATCGAAACCCATCGCCTCGGCTCGGGTGGCCAGTTCCAGCATCGGGCCGGTCTCCGGCCGTCCTTCCATGATCTGCTCGCGCGTGGGCAGCAAATATCCGAGTTTGGGGGTCATCCGGCGTTCAACTCCCGCATCAGACCTTCCCACCGGTCCATGATCGGCAACAGCTTGTCCCGTCCCTCGGCAGGCAGCGAGAAGACGATCCGGTCGACGCCGACGCTCCGGCAATAGCGGAGCTGTTCGATGTTGTCGGCGGTGCGGAAAACTGTGATCGGCAGTTCCTTGGGATCGCGTCCGGCTTCGGCGCAATCGCGATGGAACAGTTTGATGAATGTTCCGATCCCATCCTCGCCTTCCGCCAGGCGGTCGGCACGGGGAATCCAGCCGTTGCCATAGGCGATGGCGCGCCGTGCGGCGAAGGGATAGGCGCCGCCGACAATGATCGGCGGCCACGGCTTCTGCACCGGCTTGGGGAATTGTTCCATCTTGTCGAATTTTACCAGGTCGCCGTGGTATTCCGACACATCGGTGCTCCAGATCGCCTTCATCGCCTCGATCCGTTCGCGGGCGAGCTTGTGGCGGGTTTTGAAATTCGTGCCGTGGTTTTCGATCTCGTCCTGGTTCCAGCCGTTGCCGACACCGAACAGAAAGCGTCCGTTGGACAGGCGGTCGATGGTGGACACTTCCTTGGCGGTGACGATGGGGTCGCGCTGCGCGACCAGTGCGATACCGGTGCCGATTTTCAATGTGGTGGTTACGGCGGCGGCGGTATTGAGCGCGAGGAACGGATCGTAGATGTCATAGTATGGCCGGATCAGCGGCCCACCCACGCGGTAGGGTGTCGTGCGCGACGACGGGATGTGGGTGTGTTCGGGAACCCAGAGGGATTCGAAGCCGCGCTGCTCCAGCTCCCGCCCCAGTTCGGCCGGCTGCATCGAGTACGACGTGAAAAACATGACCGCGCCGATATGCATCTTCCTGGATCCCCCGTTATGTCGCCGATTGTTCGTCCCCCTCCGGGGTTGGCGTCAAGGCCCGGAGATAGCCGTCCGTCAGATGATCCCGGATCGGCGCCGACAGTTGTGCCGCGGCGAGCACCGCGGCGCGCGATTCGGCTGGGAACGGCGGGGCGGTGTTGGTTCCGAACGCGGCGCGGCCGATTTCCCGCAATTCCGCCAGGGAGGCGCCTTCGTCAGGCGGAATCGCCGGCTGGCCGGCAAACCGTGCGCCTCGGTCGCAGTGGAGCAGGGCCCCGACGTGGCGAAACCGCAGCGCGCTGGGTGGTACTTTGGGCACGACGTCGTCGCCATGGATCAATCGGTAGGTTCGTGCGCCAAGGCGCCGGTTGTAGGCGTCCCGGTAAGCCGCATTGCCAGGGCGGGGCATGCCGATGGTGTATATCCCGGCGATCCGTTCCGTCCAAGTGTCGGGCAGCGCCATGGCAGTCATCGCCGCGAGGGCGCCGCCCAAGCTGTGGCCGGTCAAATAGATCGGTCCGAGCAGGTCGCCGAGGGCGGCCATGACCACCGGCTGGGCGGCGAGGGCGCCGGCCTGGAAACCTCGGTGCGCGCCGGTGCCATCCACCGGAAAATCGAAATTCTGCAACCAGTTGCCGAGGTTCGTGGGCTCGGTGCCGGCCAGGGCGATCACCCGGGCGGTGCCTGTATCGGCGATGAAGCCGCTCGCGCCGGTGCGCGGCCAGGCGCCGGGCACCGGTTGGCTGAACATGCGCACAAGCCGCCAGTTCCATTGCGTCAGGATCGCGGTCAGCTTGTCCTGGTCCGGTACTTCATAGGCCGCCTGCGCGGCCCAGGCCATCGCGCCGGCGGTAAGGAGGGAGAACCCGCCACCGGCCGGGATCGTTGGCATTGGGGTGCCGGTGTAGAAGGGCAGGGGGCAGGCGGTGAAAAGCCCCATCAGCCCGCGGCGCGCACGGCGGGAAAGACCTCTTCGGCGATCAATTGCATCTGTTCCATTGCCAGGCTGGCCGGCATGCCGACCCAATGGATACCCAGCATCATGGTATTCACGCCGAACAGGCGTTTCAGGCGGAGAATCTGTTCGATGACTTCGGCCGGGGAGCCGAAGAGGAAACGGTCGTTCATCAGATCCTCGAAATCCATGCTGAACGCGTCGCCGGTCGGCATGACCTTGTCCTGGCCCCAGGCTTTGTAGGCCTTGTATTTTTCCTCCAGGGATGGGCGAGCCAGGCGGATCGCCTCGGCTCGGGTCGGGGCGACGAAGACCTCCCGCATCATGGGCAGTTCGTCGGGGAAGGGTTTGCCGGCCGCGTCGAGGGCGCGTTTGTAGACCTCCATCTGCTGGGCGATGGTTTCGATCTTGTTATGCGGGTTGATGAACCAGGTATCGGCGACACGGGCGGCGCGACGGATGCCGACATTGGCATTGGCGCCGATCCAGACCGGGGGCATGGGCTTTTGCACCGGCAGCGTCGTGCAGTTGGCGTTGTCCAGCTTGAAGTACGACCCTTCCATGGTCACGAAATCCTCGGTCCACAGGCGTTTCACGGCCTGCAGGCATTCCTCGAATCGGGGGCCGGACTGTTTTTGAGTGGTGTTGAAGGCGTTGAACTCGACTTCCCGGTAGCCGATGCCGGCGCCGAAGATCAGCTTGCCGTCGCACATGACATCGAGGGAGGCGAGTTCCTCGGCGACATGCAGCGGGCTGTGCAGCGGCAGCAGGACCACGCCGGGCAGCAGGCGCAGCCTGGGCGCGAGCAGCGCGACTTGGCAGAGATAGGGGATTTGCTGGATGTATTGGAATGGATGGGAACTGTAGTGGGAGCCTTTGCCGACGACGTCGAACCCCAGCTTTTCGGCGAATACGGCGGCATCGAGGTCTTCCTTGAGGCGAACTCGCATGTCGTCGCCAATCGGATATTGGCCGCGTATCATCAGGCCGAAGCGCATCGGAACCTCCTGCTATCCCATTGCCCAGAGCATAGGCAGGTTGCGTTTGGCGGGCAAAGCGACCCTTGACGGTTTGATATTGCAGTGCACAATCGCCGGATGCGCATGGTTAGGATATTTCCGCTCCTCGTCGTCATGCTGGCGTTTGGCAGTGTCTCAAGGGCCGCTGAAATCGATGGCATTCGGCTTCCCGATATCAAGCAGGTCGATGGCAGGATCTTGCGGCTGAACGGCTATGGCCTGCGGGCTTGGTCGGTGTTGCGCATTCCGATCTACGTCGCGGGTCTGTATCTCGAACACCCCAATCGCGATGCTGAGACGATCATCCGATCGTCCGAAGTCAAGCTTCTGATCTTTCGGTTCGAGCATGAGATTGGCGCCGACCGTGCCCGCGAAGCGTGGCGGACGGGTTTGACGAATAATTGCGCGGCGCCGTGTCAGCTCGATTCCGCCGATATGGAGCGGTTTCTTTCCGAAATTCCGACCATGCATGACGGTGACAGTTTCGAACTGCGGTTCGGGGCGGGCGTCGCCACCATCACCCTGAACGGTCGCCTGTTGGGGCGGGTGGAAAAAGAGGCGTTCGCCGATGCGATGCTGCGGTCGTTCCTGGGACCGCGTCCGGGGGCGCCGGAGATCAAGCAGGCGCTGCTGTCAGGCGGTTAAAGCTGGCGTGCGAGTTTGCGCGCCAAGAGCCAGCCGGGGACGGCGCCCATTGGTGCGGCGGGCAGCAGCAGCAACCAGCCGCCATTGGCGCCCCCCGAGAGCAGAAAGATGCCGACACCCAGCATCATGCCGCCGAGCAGGCAACCCATGACGCCGGCGGACACGCCCAGCCAGATGATTTCGCTTCTTTGGATCATGCCGCGCTGGGTAAGGCCGTGACATTCATTTGACAAGGAGGGGGCGTTTGACAAGGAGGGGGCGTTTGACAAGGAGGGGGGGCACGCCTATACGCCCCGCCCACTGCCGGGAACGTGGACGGGTCCCCAAGGAAACTTGGCGTGATCCGCGCCCGCCTTTCGTCGTTGGCGAGAGGCCTACCGGTGCAACAAGGCCATACGGCCATAGCAAGAAGGGCAACGCGCCTATGACCAAGCGCGCCGAGAGTAAGTACAAGATCAACCGCCGCCTGGGCGCCAATTTGTGGGGCCGGCCGAAATCGCCGGTCAACAAGCGGGAATACGGCCCCGGCCAGCATGGCCAGCGCCGCAAGAAGCCGACCGATTTCGGCACCCAG
>CAIRCM010000231.1 GCA_903877125.1 uncultured Acetobacteraceae bacterium
ATTCAACCGAAGTGTTCTTCGACAACATGATCGTCCCGGCCGAGAACCTGCTGGGCGTCGAAGGCCGCGGTTTCCGCTACATCCTCGATGGCATGAACGCCGAACGGCTGCTGATCGCGGCGGAATGCATCGGCGATGCGAAGTGGTTCCTCAAAAAAGCCACCGAATACGCGCGGGAACGGCAGGTCTTCGGCCGCCCGATCGGCCAGAACCAGGGCATCCAGTTCCCCCTTGCCCGCGCCTACGCCCAAATGCGCGCCGCCGAGTTGATGGTGCAGGAAGGCTGCCGCAAATTCGAAGCCGGCCAAACCCCTGGCGAGGAGGCCAACATGGCCAAAATGCTCGCCGCTGAGGCATCCTGGGCTGCCGGAGAAGCATGCATCCAGACCCATGGCGGCTTCGGCTTCGCCGAGGAATACGACATCGAACGCAAATTCCGCGAAACCCGCCTCTATCAGGTCGCTCCGATCAGCACGAACCTGATTCTTTCATACATCGCGGAGCACGTTCTGGGCCTGCCGCGCAGCTACTGACATGCGGGGTTCTCGCATATCGATCGCGGCTCATTGGCCGATCATGCGCATCGGCGACGACAAACGCGTCGGGCAGAACGCGATTGTCAAAACGAAGACCGTCCGGACCCACGAAGCATCCATCGCGGGGTCGATGCATGCTTCGTGGGATGTGAAAATTCATCCCAACGGCGGCTGGGATTGTTGCCGTTATTTGGCAAGTCCGAGCGGAACCTCCGCGCATTTCTCGTGCGGACTCGGTGTTCTTCGTGGTGAAAAGCGCGGCCTGCCAATCCGGCTTGTCGCTGGCGGTGGCGCTCAAACTTGGCCAACCGACGGCAAGCCGGCACGCCGGCCAACCCAATGCTGAACCACCTCCTGATCCGCCTCGTCGACACCAGCCGCCGCAACCCGTGGCGCGTCATGCTCGGCGCCCTCCTGCTGGCCGCGTTCTCAGCCTGGTTTGCCGCCGGCCATCTCGGCGTCAGCACAGATACCGATCTGATGTTCGCCCCAACCCTGCCATGGCGCCAGCGCGCCGAGGCCATGGACAAGGCCTTCCCCCAATTCCGCGACCTCCTCGTCGCCGTCGTCGATGCACGCGAACCCGAGGAAGCCGACGCTACCGCCGCCGAACTCGCCACAGGCTCGCCGCCGACACCACCCATTTCGCCACCGTCCGCCGTCCCGACGCGCTGCCCTTCTTCCATAAGGAAGGCCTGCTGTTCCTGGAGCCGAAGCAACTCACCGCCCTGATGGACCAGACCATCGACGCCCAGCCCTTCCTCGGCCAGCTCGTCGCCGATCCCTCCATCCGCGGCCTCTTCGCCGCCCTCTCGTTGCTCGGCATGGGCGCCGCGCGAGGGGAGGGGGATCTGACCCCTTACCTGCCCGCCATCGCCAGCTTCCATACCGCCATGGCCAGCGTCCTGGCCGGCAAGGCCGAACCGCTGTCCTGGCAGAAACTCCTGGGCGGTGGCCTCAGCGAACTCGCCGGCCCCTACCGTTTCGTGCTGGTCCAGCCACGCCAGAATTTCGGCGACCTCCAGCCCGGCGGCGACGCGACCGACGCCATGCGCGCCGCCATCGCCCAACTGGAATTCGTCAAATCCGGCAACGCGCACGTCCGCATCACCGGGCAGGTCGCCCTCGCCGATGAGGAATTCGCCACCGTCGCCGAAGGCGCGGTCGAGGGTCTGATCGGCAGCGTCGTGCTGATCACGGTCTGGCTGCTTTTGGCCGTCCGCACATGGCGCCTGATCGTGCCGATCCTCCTGACCTTGGCCCTGGGACTGATCCTGACCGTTCTGTTCGCCGCCGCCGCTGTCGGCACCCTCAATCTCGTCTCGGTCGGATTCGGCGTGCTGTTCGTCGGAATCGCGGTCGATTTCGCCATCCAATTCTGCGTCCGCTATCGCGACAAGCGCCATGAAACGCACGACCTGCCAACCGCCATGCGCGCCACCGCCGCACAGGCCGGCGATCAGATCCTCGTCGCCGCCCTGGCAACCGCCGCCGGGTTCCTCGCCTTCGTCCCAACCGACTTCTCCGGCGTCGCCGAACTCGGCCTGATCGCCGGCGTCGGTATGCTCATCGCCTTCGCCTGCACCCTGACCTTCCTGCCCGCCGCCATCACCCTCTTCCGTCCCCGCGACGAAGCGGCCGAGGTCGGGTTCGCCTTCGCCCGACGCCTCGACCCGCTCGCCGTGCGCCACCGCCGCCCCATCCTCGCGGCCTGTGCCGTCCTCGCCATCATCGCTTGCATCCTCGCACCGCGGCTGCAATTCGATTCCGACCCCCTCGACACCAAAAACCCGAACACCGAAGCGATGCGGACCCTGCGCGACCTCATCGCCAACCCCATCACCAATCCCTACACGATCGATATTTTGGCAGCGTCCGAGGCCGAAGCGGTGGCGCTGAGCGCCAAATTGAAGACCCTGCCGACCGTCGCCGAAGTGCGCAGCATCGATAGTTTCATCCCCGACGATCAAACCGCTCGGCTCGCCACGATCGCCGATGCCAACACCATCCTCGCCGCGACGATGGCACCCCGCGATGCCGCCGCGCCGGTCACACCTGATCAGATGCGAATGGCCGCGCAAACCGCGCTGGCACAAATCGAACCGGCGCTGCCCAAACTCCCCGCCAGCCACCCGCTCGCCGCCATCGCCGTCGATCTGCGCGCCCTCGCCAAGGCACCTGACCCGCTGCTGAACGCCGCAAACGCCGCCCTGACCCGATTCCTGCCGAATCAGCTCGACAGCCTTCGCGACGCCCTCTCCGCCGAACCGATCACGCCCAATAAGCTGCCGGACGATCTGACCCGCGACTGGCGCCTGCCGAACGGACGGGTGAGGGTGCAGGTGGTGCCGACCGATGTCGCACGGACCAATGCCGGCCTGCGAACCTTCGTCGCCGAGGTGACCAGGGTCGCGCCCGAAGCCGGCGGTTCCGCCGTCACCATCCAGGCCACCACCAACACCATCGTCGGCGCCTTCCGATCCGCCGCCATCGGCGCCCTGATCGCCATCGCCATCATCCTGTGCGTGACCTTGCGCCGGCCGGGCGACGTCGTGCTGGTGCTCGCCCCGCTGCTGCTGTCCGCTCTGCTGACCCTGCTGATCGCGGTTCTGCTGCCGCTGCCGCTCAACTTCGCCAACATCATCGCCTTGCCGCTGCTGTTGGGCGTCGGCGTCTCCTTCAACATCTACTTCGTCATGAACTGGCGCGCCGGACGCCGCGATCCGCTGGGTTCGGCAACCGCCCGAGCCATCGTGTTCTCGGCATTGACGACCGGATCGGCGTTCGGGTCGCTGGCATGGTCGGCCCATCCGGGCACCGCCAGCATGGGCGCCCTCCTGCTCATCAGCCTGGCCTGCACCCTGTTTGCCAGCCTGGTTTTCATCCCAGCGTTGCTGGCGAGCCTGTCGCGATCGGGTACCGAATCGTGAGGCGACGCCTCTGATTCGCGGCTATTGAAACAAATAGAGAACAAAGATATATCCCGCTGTGCCCTTTCGCGAGACGCGATAACGGTTTGGAGTCGCGTTCCATGGGATGAGAATGTTGCGTGACGTTTAAGCCACACCGATGGGGCGGGATCGTCTATCTGGTGGGCGAAATGGGGTGTGCCCTCCATATATGGTGGACGGCGCCGATGGCCGCTCTACAATGAGGACTCTTGCGGAACAGATGCCAGGGGAAACAGCCGTGCTCGACGCAGTCCAAATGCCAGGTCGCCATCAAATTCGGATCGACCGCTCGCGGGATGCGTTGCTGACAGATTTCGGCAGGGCCACCCTGTCCGATCGCTACCTCATGCCCGGCGAGGATTTCCAAGACCTCTTCGCCCGCGTTGCCTCGTTCTACGGCGACGAGGCCGCCCACGGCCAGCGCCTCTACGATTACATGAGCTAGATGTGGTTCATGCCCGCCACCCCCGTGCTGTCCAATGGCGGCACCCAGCGCGGCCTGCCGATCTCCTGCTTCCTCAATGAAGCCTCGGACAGCCTCGACGGAATCGTCGGCCTCTGGAACGAAAACGTCTGGCTGGCGTCCAAAGGCGGCGGCATCGGCTCCTACTGGGGCAATCTCCGCTCGATCGGGGAGAAAGTTGGCGCCGTCGGCAAAACCTCCGGCGTCATCCCCTTCATCAGGGTGATGGATTCGCTCACCCTCGCCATCTCCCAGGGATCCCTCCGCCGCGGTTCGGCCGCCGTCTATTTGCCCGTCTGGCATCCAGAGATCGAGGAGTTCATCGAAATCCGCCGCCCCACCGGTGGCGACCCCAACCGCAAGGCCCTCAACCTCCACCACGGCATCCTCATCCCCGACGCATTCATGCGCGCCGTCGAGGCCGACGACACCTGGAACCTGCTCTCGCCCAAGGACAGCTCGGTCGTCCGCAGCATCTCCGCCCGCAATCTGTGGATTCGCATCCTCACCGCCCGCATCGAAACCGGCGAGCCGTACCTGATCTTCTCCGATCACGTGAACAACGCCCGCCCCGAACACCACAAACTCGCCGGGCTGGAAGTCAAAACCTCCAACCTGTGCAGCGAAATCACCCTGCCCACCGGCCGCGACCAGCACGGCAAGGACCGTACCGCCGTCTGCTGCCTCGCCTCCCTGAACCTGGAAAACTGGTTCTCCTGGGAGAAACACCCCACCTTCATCGAGGACATCATGCGATTCCTCGACAACGTCCTGCAGGACTTCATCGACCGCGCCCCCGACGGGATGGAAAAAGCCCGCTACTCCGCGATGCGGGAACGCTCCGTCGGCCTCGGCGTCATGGGTTTCCACGGCTTCCTGCAATCGTTGATGGTACCCTGGGAAAGCGTCGTCGCGAAATCCTGGAACAAGCGCATGTTCAAACACATCCGCGGCCAGGCGAACGACGCATCGGTCGCATTGGCGCATGAACGCGGCGCCTGCCCCGACGCGCATGAATACGGCGTCATGGAGCGCTTCTCTCACAAGATGTCGCTGGCGCCGACCGCCTCGATCTCCATCATCGCCGGCAATGCATCCCCGGGGATCGAGCCGATTGCCGCCAACGTCTTCCTGCAGAAAACCCTGTCCGGCAGTTTCTCGGTCCGCAACCGCCACCTTCAAAAGCTGCTCGCCGAACGCGGGCAGGACACCGATGAGGTCTGGTCGTCCATCACCACCACGAAGGGCAGCGTGCAACATCTGGACTTCCTGACCCAGCACGAGAAGGACGTCTTCAAGACCGCCTTCGAACTCGACCAACGCTGGATCGTCGAGCACGCGGCCGACCGGGCACCCTTCATCTGTCAGAGCCAGTCAGTCAACGTCTTCCTGCCGGCGAATGTTCACAAGCGCGACCTGCACCAGATCCATTTCATGGCCTGGAAGCGCGGCGTCAAATCCCTCTACTACTGCCGCAGCCTCTCCATCGCTCGGGCTGACACCGTCAGCGACAAGGCCGTCGCGCCGGCGGCATTCACCGCCGTACCGGGCCTGTCCACGCCCGCGAACGACGGCCAGATGCCCTTGCCGCTGGTGGCCGGCGGGGCGGCGAACCCGAACGATTACGATGAATGTCTCGCCTGCCAGTAGGCGGGCTATCGGGACGGGCACGCACCGACATGCCTAACCGATAAATTTCAGGCGATGCTCAATACCAGCCCGTATAAACTTTGCCTTACTGGCCGACCGAATCACGTCATGCCGGCGAATGCCGGTATGACGGGTCGGCAGCCGCCACGAGTCAATCATTGCGCGGGCTGGTATAATACCAACAACAGGCATAAAATCTAACGCGCGGCGCGCTGAGCCTCACGTCATGGCCCGGCTTGTCCGGGCCACCCATGGCGGCACCTGCATGCACCGCGGCGCAATAAGCCCCGCGCTACCGAGCCTTGGCGATCAATTCCTCATACAGGTTCAGGTAGTCCTCGGCCATCCGGCGGGAAACCCAGCGCCGGTCGAAGGTTTCGCGCACCTTGGCCCGATCCAGCGTCGGCACTTTCGCCACCGCCGCCACGGCCTCGTCGATATTGTTGACGATGAAGCCGGTCAGACCGTCATCCATCACCTCGGGCACCGAACCGCAGTTGAACGCGATGACCGGCGTGCCGCAGGCCATCGATTCGATCATCACCAAGCCGAAAGGTTCCGGCCAGTCGATCGCAAAAATCGTGCAAATCGCGCCGGACAGGAAGGCCGGCTTCTGCGCATCGTTGATCTCGCCGATGAATTCGACATTGTCGTGGCTGTCGATCAGCGGCTTGATCTTCGATTCGTAATATTCACGGTCGGCGTTATCCACCTTGGCAGCGATCTTCAGCTTCAGCCCGGCGCGCGTCGCGATCTCGATCGCCCGGTCGCAGCCCTTTTCCGGGGAAATGCGGCCCAGGAACGCAGCATATTCCTGCTTCACCGGCTGAGGAGTCAGGATGTTCGCCGGCATGCCGTGATGGATCGTGCGCACCCAGTTCAAGTTCGGAATGGGCTTGCGCTGGTTGTCGGAAATCGACACGAACGGCGATTCCAGGAACGTGCCATACGTTTCGACAAACTCCGGCACATCCAGCCGGCCGTGCACCGTGGTCAGATACGGCGTCTTCTGCCGGCTGAAAAGCTGAAGCGGGAAATAATCGATGTGGAAATGGATGACGTCGAAATCGTCCTTGCGGCGATAAATCAGTTCCACCATCCGATAATACGTCGCGACCCAGTCCTTCACCGTCGGGTCGAGCCGCAGTGCCTGCTCCCGCATCGGCGCCAGACGGGCCGAGGTGATCGAATCGCCGCTGGCGAACAGGGTCACATCATGCCCCATTGCCACCAGTTCCTCGGTCAGCGAATACACAACGCGTTCGGTGCCCCCATAAAGCTTGGGCGGGACGGCTTCGAACAAGGGAGACACCTGGGCAATACGCATGTAGGGCGGGCCTGATTGGCTGGGGTTACGTCGCAATCGTGTTAGCGGTGGAATATGGCGGAATGTCGGCGTCTTCAAGTCGCCACACTCCGGCGCGATAAAGGGCTTACCGCAGGAGCCCAACCTTGATGCTGACCAACCTTCGATCCCGGCCGCTTGCCTACCTGTTCCACTACATCGGGGGGCACAAGGCCGGGCATCTGACCGTGCTGATCGCGGTCATGATCGCCGTGACCTGCTCGACATCCTCGCAGTACGGCATGAAGCACCTGATCGACGTCGTCTCCATGGGGCTCGAAGCGGGGCGGCCGCACGTCTGGGGCGCCTTCGCGCTACTGTGCGGGCTGGTGGCGGCAGACAATCTGATGTGGCGCGTCGGCGGCTACGCGGCCCATCGCACCTTCGTCGCGGTCACCGGCGACATCAGGCGGGACCTCTTCGCGCATCTCGCCGGCCACGCGCCCAGCTACTTCGCCGAACGCCTCCCGGGGTCGCTGTCCAGCCGCGTCAGCTCCACCGCGCTCGCCGCCTTCACGCTGGAAAACACCGCCGTCTGGAACGTCATCCCGGCCTGCTTCGGGGTAATCCTCTCAATCGCGTTCATCGGCACGGTCAACTGGCCGCTGATGCTCGTCCTCGTCGGCGTCGCCGGCAGTCTCGGCACCCTCGTCTTCTGGCTCGCCCGCCGAGGCACTGCGCGGCACACGCTGTATGCTCAGCACGCCGCCGCCGTGGATGGCGAACTCGTCGACGTCATCGGCAATTTCGCCGTCGTCCGAGCCTTCGGCGCCACCTTCCGCGAACAGTCCCGCATCGCCGCGACGATGGACCGGGAAATGGCCGTCCGCCGCCGCAGCCTCTATTACATGGAGCATCTGCGCCTGATCCACGCCATCCTGACCGGGGTCATGACCGCCGGCGTGGTCGGCTGGGCAATCCTCCTGTGGGAGGCCGGGCGCGCCACCGTCGGCGACATCGTGCTGCTGACCTCCCTGGCATTCAACATCCTGCACGGAACCCGCGACCTCGCCGTCTCGCTCGTCGACCTGACCCAGCACGTCGCCCGCCTCGGCGAGGCAATCGAGACCCTGCTGGTCCCCCACGATCTCCCGGACCGGCCGAATGCGGTCGCCATGCGGCCCGGCGCGGGGGAGGTGACGTTCGACGATGTCACCTTCGCCTATCCCGGCCGCAAGCCGGTGCTGTCGTCGTTCACCCTCCGGATCGCGGCCGGCCAGCGGGTCGGGCTGGTGGGCTACTCCGGCGCGGGCAAATCCACCGTGCTGTCGCTGCTGCAACGGTACTACGACGTCAGCAGGGGAAGCATCCTCATCGATGGCCAGGACATTCGCGACGTCACCCAGACCAGCCTGCGCCAATCCATGGCCATCGTGCCGCAGGACATCTCGATGTTCCATCGCTCGGTCCTGGAAAATATCGGCTACGCCCGCCCCGAGGCGACCGAGGCCGAAATTCTCGCCGCCGCGGAAATGGCCCATTGCCGCGATTTTATCGAAGCGCTGCCCGAAGGCTTCGCCACCATGGTGGGGGACCGCGGCGTCAAGCTGTCCGGCGGCCAGCGCCAGCGGCTGGCGATCGCCCGCGCCCTGTTGAAGGACGCACCGATCCTGCTGCTGGATGAGGCAACCAGCGCTTTGGACACCGAATCCGAGCAGGCGATCCAGGCCGCGCTGGACCGGCTCATGACCGGCCGGACGGTCATCGCCATCGCGCACCGGCTGTCCACCCTGCGCAGCTTCGACCGCATTATCGTCATGGATGCCGGCCGGATCGTCGACGACGGCGCGCCCGACGCATTGGCGAACCGCCCCGGTCCCTACCGGGACCTGCTGCGCAAGCAGCACATGGCAAGCACCGAGGCAGCGGTGTAGGTTCGCCGCCCGTCATTGCCATGAGTCCCTCGCCATGAACCCGTTTTGGAGCCAGTTGGCTCGCGATCTGTCGCCCTACGTCCCCGGCGAGCAGCCGCGTGTCGCCAATCTGGTGAAGCTCAACACCAACGAGAGCCCGTTTGGCCCCTCGCCGCTGGCACTCGCGGCAATGCGCGACGCGGCGAACGAGTCCCAACGCCTCTATCCCGATCCCGAGGCAACCGAACTGCGGACGGCACTCGCCGCCCATCACGGAGTCAAAACCCAGCAGGTCTTCGTCGGAAACGGCTCGGACGAAGTGATCGCCCACGCCTTCGCCGCCCTGCTGAAGCAGGACCGGCCGCTGCTCTATCCGGACGTGACTTACAGCTTCTACCCCGTTTGGGCGCAGCTGTTCGGCATCGCGGCCGAAACCGTCCCGCTGGACGAAAACATGCGGGTCCGCGTGGCCGATTATCGCCGTCCGGCCGGATCGATCGTCATCGCCAACCCGAACGCCCCGACCGGCATCGCACTGCCCCCGGCGGAAATCGCCCAACTGCTGCGCGACCACCCCGATATTCCGGTGCTGATCGATGAGGCCTATGTCGATTTCGGCGGCGAAAGCGCCATCCCGCTGATCGCCGACCATCCAAACCTGCTGGTGGTGCAGACGATGTCGAAATCCCGCGCCCTGGCCGGGCTGCGCGTCGGCTATGCGATCGGCGATGTCGGACTGATCGAGGCGCTTCGGCGGGTGAAAGACAGCTTCAACTCCTACCCGCTCGGTCGTGCGGCACAGGCGGGCGCAACCGCATCGGTCCTCGACGATGATTATTTCCGCGTGAGCCGCGCCCGCGTCATTGCCGGGCGGGACGCGATGACGACGGCACTGGAACGTCTCGGTTTCGACATTCTCCCCTCCGCCGCGAATTTCGTGTTTGCGCGACATCCCCGCCTCGACGGTCAGCAATTGGCCGCCGCGCTGCGGGAACGGGCGGTGTTGGTCCGCCATTTCAACAAACCCCGTATTGCCGCGTATCTGCGGATCACCGTCGGAACAGAAGCCGATACGCAACGGCTGGTCGAGGCAGCGAAGGACATCCTCGGGAACTAATACCAGACCGCGCAATGATTGACTCGTGGCGGATGCCCACCCGTCATGCCGGCGAATGCCGGTACCCACGCCTTTCGGAAGTCCCAGCCTCGCAAGGCGTGGATACCGGCATTCGCCGCCATGACGTGATCCGGTCGGCCGACTCGTTTAATTTTGGGCGTTGCCTAAACCAGCCTCGTGGAAGGCTCACCCGCCGGCGCCCCCCATCGGGGCGGGTGCCCGAACCGGTCAGCGCGGCGGTAAGCCACCCGGTCTGGGCGGGATACGCGGCACCATCCGCGGCAGCGCGCCGCCAATACCCAGGGGTTGGCCAGGGGGGAGACCCGGGGGAGGATATGCGCCACCCGGCCCCAAAGCCGCTGTCGGTTGATTGATCGCCCCCGGCGGTGGCGGGACGGGGGCGGGACCCGGTCCGCCACCCGGCTGGCCGAGGGGCCCGCCGGGCGCCAACCCAGTCGGAACGGTCGGCGCATCCGGGGGCCGGGCGGTTGACACAGCCAGTCCGCCCGCGGGCAAGCCGCGTGACAGCAGCACGTCCGTCAACCCGAAGCCGCCGCCGGTTTGCGCGGTCAGATGCAGCACGAACAACCCATCCTGACTCGCCGGCGCCGCGATACCCCCGATCCCTGCGCGATAGCCGCCGGCCAGACTGACGGAACCTGACCCGAAGCGGGCATGTGCCTGAACGATCAACCGCGTCGTGCCCGCCCCGAACCAGGCCGGGGGATCGGTCAACAGAAGATCCGGCGCCACGGCATCGGCATGCAGCACACCGCGGTCGTAGATGCCGCTCGCCGTCACAAAGGTGCCAGCCAACGCGCCGTTATCGCCGTTGGCCAGCAGCGCCAGCCCGCCGATCCACGATTGGCCGTCCAACCGCACCATCGGTCCATGCACCAGGACGCGGCCTTGCGGTGCGCTATCCACGCGGCTGGCCACGATATCGCCCTCACTGTCGCGCAAGCCGCTGACCGAAACCCATGCGCCAACCTGGATTTGCGCCGAGCCGACGGTGCTCGCGCGCACTTTCACCCGCTGGCCCGCGACGGTGAATACCACGGGATTGACGCGTTCGATGGCCTCGATCGGGCCCGTAACCTCATGCCGGACCGAAATGCGCAGCGCGCTGGCCGCATTGCCCGTACTCGTGGCGGCGATCGCGATCACTTGCCCAGCCCGCAGATCCCGCCTCGTCCCGGCGCTGCCGTCGATATCCACCGGCACGCGCGGGTCCAGCCCGACTTCCAGCCCATCGATGCAGACGCTGGCGAAGCCGGAAACAATGCCCACGATCCCGGTGCCGCCGCTGCCACGGTCGGCGAGCCCCCCCGTGCCCCCGCTGCCACGTTCCGCCACCATCCCCGTGCCGCCGCCGCCACGCTCGGCAAGCGGCGCCGATCCGTCCGGTTCAGCCCGGCACATCGCCGGCGTGACCGCGTACCGGGGCACGGGCGCGGTCTGGCAGCCGGCGGCGAGCAGCAGCAGCGTCAGGACCCCAAACCGCTTCATCGACCTTTCGTCTCCTCGTCGGCTTGGCCGGTGCCGTCGTCGCGATAGACGTAAAGCCCAAAATTGACCCGCCACCGATGCGGCTCGTCCGTCACCTCGTCAACCTCCGGCTTTCCTTCGGTCATCGCATCGGCGACGCGGGTCATGTCCGCGACCACCCGTGCCGCGGTCTCCCGGGCGGCTGCTTCCAAGGCGCGTGCGGTGCTTTCGTCCAACCGGTCGTAATGCACGGACCGGTCCAGAAAGGGCGGTGCGTCGGGCGCCGACACATTCGCGGCAGCAGCCTCCAGGTGGTCGCGCAGGTTGCGGCCAAAATAGAACATCTGTTCTGTGCGCCCGCCACGCGGAATGAACGAGACGGTGTTGAGGTGAACCCGGTCCTGTTCGTCCAGTGTCGCCACGCCCTGGGTCAGCCAGTCGTTCAGAACGGTACGGGGGCGCAAATCGGTCGTGACCGAGGCGATCAACGCGTCGAAGGATCCCTCGCCCGATCGTGGCAGCGGCTTGGGGGTGCCGTCAGCCTCGGCGAATTCGGGCATCGACAGCCAATGGGCGATGGCGCGCGTGCCTATGGTAACGGTGGCGGGAACCGCGTCCGGTTCCGGCTGATCCGCGCGCAGCCGGTGCACCTCCCGACGTTGCAGGCCGGTGATCAGGCTCACGAGGCTGTCGGTGCGGTTCTTCTCGTGCCGCAACACGTCGTGGATCGCGACATCCACATAGAGCTGACGCAGCAGCTCCGCCATGGCCGGGAACGTGGCTCCGGCCTGAATGAGCAGGCGCACCAGCGGTCGCAGCATGCGGCGAGCCGCCCGCAGCAACGCGTCCGGCGGAGGGGGATTGGGCCGTTGAGTTCCGTCCATGCCGATTTCTAACACCAGGCGTTCGAAAAGGCAGCTTTGAATGTGTGTAAATTACACACAAATGACGATATCTCGATCGCCACCCCCAAGACAAAGTCCCAATCCATCCTAAGGCAACGCGCAAAAATGACCGCTCCAAGTCGCGGCGGTCTCGTTACATCGTCATGGCCCGGACGAGCCGGGCCATGACGATTTGGGAGTGGTCGGCCGACTCGTTTCATTTTGGGCATTGCCTAATCTCCGCTCGGCGATCCCGGCTCGAAGGATAGTTGCGTGATCGCCAGCGCGCCGTCCGCCAGTTCCGCGCGCACCGCGATGGCGCCGCGCACCGGTGCCACCGTCGTCTCCACCGCCCGCACGGGAAACCCCGAACCCGCTTCCATCGCGGCCCGAACCACGACGGCGGCGCCGGCAACGAAGCGCATCGCAAGGGCGCGGCGCGGCGCCCGCCGGAACGGGCCGCTGGCGGCATTCGGCAGCGTGTCCGACCACATCAGGCCGTGCTCGCGCGCATAAGGCACCGTCGCGAGCCCGAGGAACAGGCACGAAAGCAATGCCGTCGGCCGCCCTTCCACGGCCAGAACGCGAAACGCGGCGGGGCCGGCATGCGCCACAAGGCGCGCGCAACCGTCCGTGAAGATTTGCCGCCCCGCGTCGTCCAGCGTGATCCGTATCGTGCCAACCCGTGTCGGAGCGCCCAACCAACGGCGGGCACGCTCGCCCTCGGCGCGTAGAATGTAGCTGGCCTCGCCCGGCGCCATCCCCGCCAGCGCGGCAAGGCAGGCGGGATCGGGCAGCACCGGATGCACGAGGTCGCCATGCATCGGCAGACCGCTCGCCGACCAGACCGGTCCTTCGGCCGTGACGGTGACGTAGTTGGCGACCCGGAACGGGATCGTCGGCGCCCCGATCTCCGCCGTCGCCTGAACATGCATATGCAGATGCGGCACCGGCGAGCGGCCGGAATTGCCGAGCGCCCCGAGCGGCGTGCCGATCTCCACGCGCTGACCGGGTGCGACGGCGATGGAATGCTGGCGGAAATGCGCCAGGAGGACATAGCCACCCTGGTCCATCGCGATCGCAACGCAGTTGCCCCAGTTCGCCGCCAGGTTCACCCCGCCCGGCGCATTATCGGCCACGCCATCGATAACCCGGACCACGGTGCCCGACGCGGGGGCATGGACCGGCACGCCGAAGCTCGCATAGGCCCCGAGATCGCCCTCGCACCCCGGCGGGCACGCTCGGTCTGCTGCGTCGTGGCATTCGAGGTCCAGCGCATGACGCCACGGCCCCCGATGGCTGAGCGAGCCGTTCTCGCCCTGGGTGACCCGCGCGGCCCGCGCGATCGGCAGGATGAGGTGCGGCAGATGCGCACCCGCGAACCGGGTCCTGGCTTCCTCGGCGGTGCGCCAGGTCTCGTCCGGGCCGGCCGCGGGGTTGGGGGCGAAGAATGGACGCGCATCGCCGTCGCGCAGACGCAGCGCCGCGATCATCGTCCAGGTCGTGAGAATGGAGGGAAGCGGCAGGAACGCCCAGCCGCCGCCGGTCCAGACATGCTGCTGCACGCAGGCAAGGCACGCGGCGAGCGCGCCGGCGATGGCCGCAAGCCCCAGCGCGCGCCAACCGGGCACGAGATAGATACCGCCGGTCGCGAGGCCGGCCAGCAAATAAGTGTGGGCGGAGGCAAGCCCGGCCCAAGGAACGTAAAGCGCTTCCAACGCCTCGATTATCGCCACACCGCCGCAATATCCCGCCACCGCGCAGACGAACGCCGTCCGCGACCAAACCAACAGCGCGGCGGCCACGATCGCCCCGGGGAGCGCGTGCGGCAGAAAAATCACCGTCCCCAGCGCGCGCAGAAACGCAAGCGGATACAGCCCGATCCATGCCGGTTCGGCGAAAAGCGCGGGGTGCTGCCCCACCGCCGTCCCCGCCCAGACCGGAAACAGCAGCAGCATCGAACCGAACACCAGACTGAACGCGAGACTGAGCGGCGGCATCCCCGCCAGCCGAGGCGCGAGATGCCAGCACGCCGCCGCCAGCACCAAGGCAACTATGACGACGGCCGCCAGAAGCAGGGCAATGACATGCGGCGCGACCGCGCTGCCCTCCGTGATCCATGCCACCGCCAGCCCGGCAAGCACCACGTTATAGAGCAACGTTCCGTTCGCGATCATCGCTTGGGGAAAGCCCAAAAGGCGGGCGAACCCGACCCCGAACCCGGCAGCCGCCAGTGCGAAGCCGGCGAAGCGCGGATGCAGCGCCAGCGCGGCCAGCAGCACCGCGCCGAACCAGGGATGCGGCACGTAGAACAACGCCCCGAACGCCCGAGCCAATGGCGCGACCGCCGGCAACACATGGGACAGCGACGGCAGGCGCGGCCAGCGCAAGGGCCGCGCGCCATCGAACGAAACAACGTACATCGCGTGAAATTCCTGCTGGAGCGGAAGGAGGGGCGATACCCGCTGGGACCGCCCCGCCTGTTTCGATCAGGCCTGGAGCCAGGCCGGCATGCGTTCGCCGCGCGTGACATCCTCCAGCGTTTCCCGTTCCCGGATCACCTCGATTTCGCCGTCCTCGCACACCAATACGACCGCCGGACGGTAGGTAATGAATTGCATCGACTGCGTGATGTTGTAGGCGCCCACCGGGTGCAGCACGAGGTGATCGCCCACATCCTGCGGCGGCAGAGCGACCTGTTCGCGCAGCACATCGATATTCATGCAGAGACAACCGTAGAGTTTCACCAGACTCTTCGGTACATCGCCCGCCGGACGCGCCGGGCGGACATCGAACCGATACCAGGCGCCGGTGTAGAGAAGGTTCACGCCCGCATCCACAAGCAGCGACGCCGAAGAATCCTGGCCCAGAACCAGGTTGGCTTTCACGTCGCGCGCCGCGAGATCGGGCGACCCGCCGCGCGTCCCGCCCTTCACGGCAACCACCGTCGTAATCAGCGATCCCGCCTCATCGACCAACGCGCGCCCGCTCTCCAGGAACAGCCGCGGGCGCCGGCCGCTCGGCAACGAATTCAGCACGCCGCAGATTGCTTCGGCATAATCCTCGATCGGCGGCACCGCTTCGTCGATCGGAAGTTGCGTGTAATGCAACGTGCTGCGGGACGGAAATCCGCCGCCAAGATTGATGAACGGCAACGTCCAGCCGAACGCCGCATGGATGCGCTCGAACATGCCCACGAGTTTCTCGGTGGCGGTGCGATAGGCACGTGGATCGAGAATATACGTGCCGATATGCGTGTGCAGCCCGGTCAGCACCAGCTTGCCCCCGCTCGCGGCGATGCGCTGCACGACACGCCAAACTTCGCCATTCTCCAGCGCGAAGCCGAATTTCGACCAGATCGGACGGATGCCTGCGTCCAGCCAAACGCGAAGCGCGATCGAAACGGGTTCGCCGCGCGCCTCGGCGATCGATTCCAGGCACAGCAGTTCGTCCCAATTATCGACCTGGATATGCGCCCCCTCCGCCGTCGCGCGCTCGAGGATCGCTCGGGACTTGTGCGGACCGTTGAAAATGATCTCGCGCCCCGGCACGCCGAGCGAGCGAGCCTTTTCGTATTCGAAATCGGATACGACCTCCGCGATGGAGCCCTCCTGGTGAAACACGCGACAGATCGCGCCGAGATAATTCGTCTTGTACGACCAGGCGAACGTCGTGTTCGGATAGCGCGACCGGAACGCGGCGCGGGCTCGGCGCACGGTGGCGCGCAACGTACGCTCCGAAAAGACGAACAAGGGCGACCCGAAACGCGCGGCGAGTTCGGATACCGCGACCCCGTCGATCGTTTCGGCTACATCGGACGCGGGGCCAAGCGAAAAACGATTGCGCTCGGACATCGCATTGCTGGCGCTGGCGAGATCGCGGCCGATCGTGGGCGGAACATAGGCGGTCATGTCCTTGGGTCTCCGTATTGGTTGTGGATCAGAGGAATGCTTGTGCGGCGCGTGGCGCGCGAGCGAGATGCCCCGCATGACCAAGCGCCGCGAGGTCGGCGATATCGCCCGCGTAGTCGACGCAATGGCGGATGAAGATTCGCCCCGGCGGGCAGGCGGCGGGGGCCGGAACGGTGCCAGATCGCATCAGGTCCAACAGCGTCGCGGGTAGATTGCAGCCGAGTTGAGCGGGAAAATCGACCCAGGCGGGAAAACGCGGGTTCATTTCCAGCAGCTGATATTCTTCGGCGCCACTCGGCAGCAAAAATTCGAGTTCGAATGGCCCGTCCCATTTCAGCGCCGCGATCAAGGCCCCGGCCATCTCGGTCAGCACGGGATCGTCGATCGCGATGCCCGCGAAACCCTTGCCCGCGCGACTGCGCAGCGTCTTGCGGATCGCACAGGCACCAAGAATGCCGCCGCCACCGTCGCCCAAGCCAACGACATTGTACTCCTCCCCAGTGAGCGCCTCCTGCAGCAGCACCGGCGTGCCCCATTGCGCGGACAGCTCCGCGAACGCCATCCGCAGCGCCGGCAGGTTCGTCACACGCTGCGCGTCGCAATGCGCGCCCTTGACGTAGGCCGGCAGCCCAATATCGGCCGCGGCCAGAACAATATCGGCCTCGGACTGCAGCGCCGCCGTGCGCGGCGTGGAAACCCCCGCTTCGGCGCAAAGTTCCGTTAGGCGGGACTTCTCCCGGCGGGCGAAGGCACGCTTGCCCGGCAGGCAGCAGCCGATGCCAAGGGTCTCGAGCGTGTCGGTGATGGACATCAGCACCGGCAACTCGGCGTCGAGGCAGGGGATCAGCAGACCGATCGGATCGCGCGCGGCAATCGCGCCGAGGCGCGCCCGCCATGCCTCCGCCCCGGTCCCGGGGAACGGCATCGCGTAGACCGCGTCCAGGGTGTCCAGGCCGGTGGAGAAAATGCCGCTCTCCATCGTGTCGTAGGACAGACCGATGATCCGGATGCCGGGATTCGCGCGGCGAAGGCTGGCCGCGACGGCGGAGCCGGGCTGAGGGCTCTCGCCCCGGTGCAGCCCGGTGACCGCGACAGTCGCGATGGAGCGGTGCGGAGAATGCATCGGATCAGCCCTCGCCGCTGCGGTCGGACCAAAGCCCCAGCCCCACGAGATCGCTCAAAAAAAGCGCCACATCGCGCTCGGCCGCCGCACGCCGTACCTCGAACCGCGCGGCGAGATCGTCCGCGATCGCTCTCGTGTCCTGCCCCTCGCGCAGTCCCTCGATCACCAGCGCGCCCGTGTGGCTGAGGTTGAACATCGCCCCGCCAACCGGGTCGAACGCAAGGCCGTCGGCCAGAAGCCGCAAACCTGTGAGGCGCCTGCTCGCGCCACCGTGGACTGGCAATATGGCGTTCATATTCGTTCCTTTCACTCGGCGGCGGGGCGAACCATTCACGCCCGATGCCTGTCGCAATCAATATGTGTGCAAAATGCACACGTCAAGTGCGGTTTTGTAATATCCGCGTGAACAAACGGTAATTGTGAATAGAAATAACGCAGTCGCCGAAAGGCCACGGCGCCGCGGAAAGCCGCACCGTCGCTATGCGCGTGGGATTGATGGGGTGCGGGTGGTCTGCCCGGTCGTCAGGCCTCAGCGCACCTGTCGCCGCCTCGTAATGCCAGCCCGTATAAGCTTTGACGTACCGGCCGACCGAATCACGTCATGCCGGCGAATGCCGGTATCCAAGCCTTGCGAGGCTGGGACTTCCGAAAGGCGTAGATACCGGCATTCGCCGGCATGACGGGTCGGTATCCGCGACGAGTCAATCATTGCGTGGGCTAGTATAACACGTGATGACACGCCAGAGATCGCGGCCCTGCACGGCCCCGCCGCACGCAATGCCCGCAAACCGCTCTCGCCGCGGTTCAGAACCCGAACATATGATCCAGCGAAAACCCGCCGGCGTCGTCCATCAGCCCGTGATACCCGAACAGCCGAACCTTGGGATCGCGCACCAGCACGTAGCCGCCCGACCCCGCCCGAGCCAAAGCCGCCTCGCCAAATATCTCATGCGGCCAGACCATCGCGGATCCCGAACAGGCGATCGGCACCGGCGACTCCGCGATCATCCGCCCCTCGCTGTCGAACAACTGCAACGACGTCGAAGACACCGCGTGCCAAGCCGCCGAGGCCGGATAAATCAGCACCGCGAAGCTCCGCCGCCCCGCATCGCCGAGCTTGAGGAACAAACGTGTCGACAGACCCGGCGGCGGCCCGGAATAAGACTGCGGCTCATCCCGGTAGGTCATAACGGTATTGAAAATATGAGCGCCGAAACTGGATTCGGCCGCATGGCCAGACACGCGGTCCTCGTAACGGAACAGCGCATGCAGCCACCCGTCCGCCTCGCCCCCGTCCCGGAAATCGTAAACCAGCTCCGCGTGGCCGGCCTCGACGTCGATATCGTCGAAATCCAGCGCCAGGTCATGCAGCCGGGGCAGCCGCCCCAGGAAACGCTCGGCGACCTTACCCCCGCCGCGGTCGAACACGTCCAGCCGGATGGGCAGATTGGCCTGCGTCGTCGCCATCGGCGTCGGCTGGAAAATGCTGCGGAACCGGGCGCGCGGCAGGATCGGGAACGGCAGCAGATAGCCGCGGCCCAAAGCGGCCGGCAGCGTGGGAATGCCCGGATCGGCCTTGAGATTGTCGCGTTCGACATTGACATGGGCGATGCGGGTGCGGTTGCGCTGCGTAACCTCGTAACGCGGCCGGACAACATGACGGCCGGTCCGCACTTCGATCTGCGCTGGCCAGCGCAGGTGCGGCAGCATCGCCGCGACGTCCAGCGCGACGGTGGCGAAGGGGCCGACTTCCTGGTCCAGCGTGACCGGACGTTCCGCGCCCATGCGGTCCAGCGCAACGGTGCCGGCGGGGATCGGCACGGCGTGGCTGTTCTGTAGCCACAGCACCACGCGCTCGCCCACATGCGGTGCCGGCAGACCGGCGAAACGATCGGACGGCCAGGCGTTCGCGTCATGGGTGCAGGACAGCGACGCGCCAGTGTCGGACGCATAGGTGTCCAACGCGTATTTCACCACATCGTGACCGGCCGCGCCGATCGCATGAACGAACAACTGTCCGGTGAAATCCCCCAGGCCGAACCGCTTCCGCACCGCACGGCTGTCGATCGAAAATCCGCCGGCCGCGCTGGGCAGCGGCTGCTCCCAGGTCGCCAGAACCCGCCCATCCCCGCCGAACAGCCGCAGCCAAAGCCGCATCGGCCCGGCACCGTAATTGGCCCAGTAGTTCGCCGATACCAAGCGGGTCGACAGCCCCTCCGCATCGCGGAAAAACGCGTAATTGGTCGCGAAGTTGAGCTTGTCGAGATACCGCGCGCGAACCGAAATCATCTCCGCCGGCAGCCGTATCTCGTCAAGGCTGGTCACCCGCGCGCCCGCCGGCAGCAAACCGGCGATGCGCTCGATGATCCGCGCCGCGTCGAAAGCGGCGACCAGCACGGTTTTGGCCCCGCTGTCCGGCAGCCCCGTCAGCGGCTGCGTGGTCGTCCCGGCACGCACTTGCCCGACCTCGTTCACGTCGTGGACGAACAGCGAGTCGACCCGCAGCGGGTACATCGCCAGCAGTGCCTCGGCGATATGGTCCGGATCGTACAACGCGACAGGCCCCGTCAGGCCGGCATACACGCGAGCGATACCCTCGGCCGCCAGCGGGTGAGCCAGCGCCTTGTAGATGACATTGCCCCCCGCGCGTGCGTCGAAGGTTTGGATGTTCAGCATTTATCCGGGGTCCCGCAATCCAAGCCGGCGGCACACCTCGGCCGCCACCATCGGTGTATCGTTCAGCACATCGACCGGCCAGGGGGCAAATCGTCCCTCGAACGGGCGGATGCGGCCGGCGCGCATCATCGTGTCGATGAAGATGCCCTGCCGGCGGGATTTGCCGGGAAGCGGGGCGAACATCACTGGCACGGCGGTGGCGGAGGCCTCGGAAATCATCGAAACGCTGTCCTGGGTCACGATGATCGCGTCGGCGAGGGCCAGCATGCCGAAATAAGGATTCTCCCCCGTGAAATCCCAAACCCAGCCACCCACCGGCGCCAAGGCCGCACGCATCAGCGCCGTGACCGCAGGGTCGGTGCGCCGCGACGGGGTAACCGCGATGCCGACCCCATCCCGCCGCACCATCGCGGCGAGGTCCGCGGCGAGGCGGCCGCCAACTTCCGTATTCAGGGTGTAGCGCCCGTTGTTGCCGCCCAGCAGGACCGCGACCAGGGGACGCTTCAAGCCCGCCAGCCGGTCACGCCAGATGTCCGCTTCGGCGAGCAGCCGCGCCTGCGTGACCCGATGCAGCGCGGTGCGGGCAACGACCACGTTCGGACCGGTCAGTTCGTCGTGGGTGTTCGCGACCACGAGGTCGAAGCGCTCGATCGGCATCCGGGGGTTCTGGACCTGTACGACACGCTGGCCGGTTTTCCGCAGGGCCGCCAGGACGGCGCCAGCCATACCGCCGCAGCCGATCGCGAGATCGGCGGTCGGCGGGGTCAAGGCATCGGCGACCACATGCAGTGGCCGGGGCCAAGTCCGGGCGGGGATGCGATTCCAGATGCCGGTCGGCTTAAGAACTCGGAGGTCGGCTGTCAGACCCGCGGCGTCCGCCAAGCCAAGGGCCTGTGCCTGCAGGCCGGCGTAGCCTTCGCTGAGAATCCAGGCGGGTTGCGACATGGCGGGGCTTTTCGGCCGCGTGCCCGGCGGCGTCAATCGTCCCGCGTTCGGGAGCGGCCTGCTCGGCCGTTATCACAGTTCGGTGCGGTACTACCGAGCTCTGGCCGGCTGTGTTACGGATCGATCAATCTCATGGTGCGATAGGGAGTTCCGGGTGCCTTACAGCTTTTACGTCCATGGCTTCAGGCCGATCTATGCCCAGCCGACCGCCAACACCTGCTGGTCCGCCTGCTATTCCATGCTCCGGTCCTATCGAACCGGCGTGAAATATCACACCTGCCGGGAGGGCATTCAGCCGATGGGCGACTACTGGTTGAAATTCTACGACACCGACACCCCGATACCGCAGTATATCGGGGAAAAATTCGTCGCCGCTACAAACCTGTCCGAGGAATCGCTCAGCCCGGACATCGCCGCCTGGAACCGCCTGCTGATCAGTTACGGATTGCTGTGGGTCTCGACGCTCATGCCGCAAGGACTGCACGACCGCGTGGTGGCCGGTATCGACGGCGACGGTTCCTCCAGCGGGACGAACATGCTCATCATGGATCCCAATGGCGGCAAAACGTACCTGCAGAACTACGGTGAATTCATGGCTCAGTTCGCCGCCCAGGGGTCGACCGGCAATTTCGGGAGCGACTATCAGATCCTGCACGGCGGCGGTTCCTCGTAGACTGTAGACGCCCCCCGCCGGCACACTTCCCGGTCCGACGCTTCACCGGCATACTCCCTGTTAAAAGGGAGACTCCGGAATGAAACGCCGCTCGCTCTTGGCCGCCTCGCTGGCCGCGCCCGTTCTCGGCCGCCTGTCCGCCCCAGCCATCGCCGCCGCGCCCGGCGCGGCGGTGCTGAAAGTGATCCCAAGCGCCAATCTCACCTCGTTCGATCCGATCTTCACCACCGCCTACATCACCCGCAACCACGCGTTCATGATCTACGACACGCTCTACGGCTTGAACGCCGCGCTCGAGCCTGTGCCGCAGATGGCGGCGGGCCACACGGTCGACGATGACGGGCTCACGGTAACGATCACCCTGCGGGACGGCCAGAAGTTCCACGACGGCGAACCGGTCCGCGCCGCCGACGCCGTCGCCAGCCTGCGCCGGTGGATGAAGCGCAGCGCCTTCGGCCAGAAGCTGGACGCCGCGACCAACGAACTGACGGCTCTCGACGACAAGCGCTTCCGGTTCCGCCTGAAAAAGCGTTTCCCAACCCTGTTGGATGCCCTCGCCTCCGTCCCCAACACGACGTTCGTGATGCCCGAGCGGGTGGCCGCGACCGATCCATACAAGCAGATCGCCGAAACGATCGGCTCCGGCCCGTTCCGCTTCAAACGCGACGAGTTCAACTCCGGCAGCCTGGCCGTCTACGAGCGGAACCCCGATTACGTCCCGCGTCCGGACGGCGAAACCAGCCTGACGGCCGGCCCCAAGCGGGTGTTTTTCGACCGGATCGAATGGCACATCGTGCCCGATGCCGCGACGGCGGGCGCCGCGCTGCAACGGGGGGAGGTCGATTGGTGGGAACAGCCCACGCCCGATTTGCGCCCGCTGCTCGCCCGCGACAAGGCGCTGGTGGTGGAGGCGATCGACAATGCCGGATCCCAGGGCATCCTTCGCCTCAATCATCTCCACCCGCCATTCGACAACAAGGCATTGCGGCGCGCCTTGCTGCCGGCGGTGAGCCAGGCCGATTACATGCAGGCAGTCGTCGGCACCGATCCGAACGACTGGCACGACGGCATCGGCGTCTTCGCGCGCGGCACGCCGATGGCCAACAGTGCCGGCCTCGAACCGTTCGCTGGCCCGCGCGACATCGATCTGGCGAAGCAACTGATGAAGGAAGCCGGCTATAACGGCCAAAAGATGCGCTTGATCGGCCCCACCGACTATCTGGCCCAGACCGCCGAAACCCTCGTCTCCGCCGATCTGTTCAACCGGCTCGGCTTCAATCAGGACGTGGCGATCTCCGACTGGGGCACCGTCGTGCAGCGCCGCACCAGCCGCGAGCCGGTGGAAAAGGGCGGCTGGTCGGCGATGTACCTGGCCCCGACATCGTTCGACCTGCTCGATCCCGCTGTGAACGGCACCTTGCGCGCCAACGGCCTCGCCGCCTTTCCAGGCTGGCCCTCCGTTCCCGCGCTCGAAGCCCTTAACGACAGTTGGTTTGACGCCCCCGATCTGGCCGGACGCAAAGCCATCGCCGCCGACATCCAGCGGCTCGCGATGGAGGAGGTCGTTTATATCCCGCTGGGCTGGTTCAAGAATTTCACCGCCTTGCGGCGCGATCTGACCGACCGTGTCCGGGGTTTCGCGATTTACTGGAACGTACGGCGGGGATGAGACTGGAATGGGGTGACCGAAACCATCGACCCCGATCCAACGCGGCATCTGAAAACCGCAATCGTTCCGTCAGAAGGCCCAGCTACGATGGTGGCACCGTCGCGAGTGCCCGTCGCCGAAATACGCCGATCGCGTTCAGAAGCCCCACCGTCACCAACAGAAGCCCCACGATTTGCACGGCGTTCGGTATTTCGCCCACGACCGGAATACCGATCGCCACCGACACCGCCGGCACCATCGCCGGAAACAGCACCGCTCTGCTCACTCCCAGGACGCGGATTGCCTGACTGTAAGCGGAAATCGCCAGCACGCCCTGCACGAAGCCCTGCACCACCGCCTGCACCGCCAACGGCCCGAGCGGCAGGGCCCGCACGTGACCCATCCCGTACCAGGCAAGATAGCACGGCACGACGATCCAAATCGATAGAAACGAAACGACCCCGATCGCCCGGATCGCATGCAGGCGCCAATATCGCACCAGCACCGTGAACCCGGCCCAAATAATGGCGGATGAGAAAAACAACAGATCGCCGATCCAGCTGCTCGCCCCGCTATATGCGTGCAGCCCTTGCCAGCTGATCAGCACGATCCCGCCGATCACCAGCGCCGCACCAGCCAGATGCGCGCCGCTCAGACGCTCTTTCAGCAACCAGGCCGCGATGCCGGTGCTGATGATGGTGACCGACGCCGGATGAATCACCGCCCCATGCGCCAACGGCGCGAAAGCGTAGCCGCCAAGCTGCATCAGCGCGAAAGCCGGCCCCGCGAGCAGGGTCAGAATCAGCCCCTTGCGCCAGCCGATTCCGGCCAGGGCCGGCAGCCCGGACCCGATCCAGAATGGCAGCAACACGATGCCCGACACCCCGAATCGCATCAGGATCAAATCGCCGGGCGTCAACCCCGCGAGCACCCCGGCTCGGGCGGTCGCGAACGACAGCGACGCCCCCAGAGCCAGGACGCACCCGCAGAAATAGCCCCATGCATCGGATTGTGTATCCGGCAGGAAGCGGCGAAGGCTGCTCATGGCCGCTTCCCCCTTGTCGTGCCGGAACTAGATCTTATCCTGCGTTTTCGTATCGAAATCGCTGGCATCGTGCCGTTCGTGCAACTGGCTCGACAATTCCCCTCGCACGCGGTTCACCATGCGGCCGCGTTGCACCGCCTTACGTTCCAGAATCGCATCGGCCCAACGCACGACGTTCTTGTATTCGTGTACTTGCAGGAACTCGGCCGCGTCGTAGCTCCAGCCCTTCACCATGCCGCCGTACCACGGGAACACGGCGATATCCGCGATCGTGTATTCCGCACCGCCGAGATAGGCGTTGTCCGCGAGACGCCGGTCGAGCACGTCGAGCTGCCGCTTCGTCTCCATCGCGAACCGGTCGATCGCGTATTCGATCTTGATCGGCGCATACTGGTAGAAATGTCCGAACCCGCCGCCCAGATACGGCGCGCTGCCCATCTGCCAGAATAGCCAGGACAGGCATTCGGCCCGCGCCGCCGGATCGGTCGGCAGGAAAGCCCCGAATTTCTCGGCCAGATAAACCAAAATCGCCCCGGATTCGAACACCCGGATCGGTGTCGGACCGGAACGGTCCTGCAATGCCGGGATTTTGGAATTCGGATTGATGCCGACAAACCCGCTGCCGAACTGGTCGCCATCGCCGATCTTGATCAGCCACGCGTCGTATTCCGCGCCTTCATGGCCAAGGGCCAACAGCTCCTCCAGCATGATCGTCACCTTCACGCCGTTGGGCGTGCCGAGCGAATAAAGCTGCAACGGGTGGCGCCCGACCGGCAGTTCCTTTTCGTGCGTCGCGCCGGCGATGGGGCGGTTGATACCGGCCCATGCGCCGCCGTTTTCTTGATTCCAGGCCCAGACTTTCGGGGGAGTGTATTCGGTCACGGGTGCTGCTCCTTCGTTTGGGTTAAGCGGCGGGCGGATAATTGGACGGGAAAAGCGCCCGCAGCGCCTGCTCGTCGCGTTCGGTTTTGAACGCGTGGTCGGTCCCGACCTTCCGCGCCCGCGCGACCGCCGGACGGGCGTCGATCGCGGCGAACCAGCGCGCGATGTTCGGGTAGGCAGCGAGCGGATCGGCTGCGCCGTGCATGACCCGGGACGCGCGATCGATCCAGCCCCATAACGACATGTCGGCGATCGTATAGCCGTCGTCCACCATGTAGTCGCGTCCTGCGAGATGATCCTCGATCACCTGGTAGTGGCGTTCCGCCTCTCGGCGGTAGCGGTTCTTGGCGTAGTCCAGGCCGGCCGGGGCGGCGAGCTGGAAATGCACGGCCTGACCGGAGAACGGGCCAAGACCGGAGGCGATAAAGAACAGCCACGACAAAAGTTCGGTACGATCTTCCGCCGTGCCACCGAATTTTCCGGTTTTGTCCGCGAGATAAAGCAAAATCGCGCTTGAATCGAAAACCCGAGCCTCCTTGCCGCCGGGACCGTCGGTGTCGACGATGGCGGGAACTTTGGCGTTCGGATTGATCTTTTTGAACGCCGGCGTGTGCTGCTCGCCCTTGCTCGTATCGACCGGAACGATTTCGTAGGGCAGGCCCGTCTCCTCCAGAAACAGCGAGATTTTCAGCGGGTTCGGCGTCGGATGATAATAGAAGCGGATCATGGTGCATTCCCTGGTGTTGTCGTTGTCGGGGGGGCGCCGAGGACACTCAGCGCTTGACGCGCCGCGCCTTCCAGCAGCGATCGTTGCGGATAGCCACGCGCCAGAACCCGCAGGCCCATGACGGTTGTCAGAAGCAATTGCGCGGTCGCGATTGGATCGACCGTTCCGGAAACCGATCCGTCGCGTTGCCCCGCGACCACGCTGCGCCGGAAAAACCCTTCCAGCTCGGCCATGCGTTCCGCGACGACATCGGCGATGTCCGCATCATGCGGTGCGACCTCCAAAGCGGCATTGGCCAACAGGCACCCAAGCCGGCTTTCAAGCGACCGTTCCACGATCTCATGCAAAAACGCCTCGATCGCCTGACGCGGCGGCAGCGTGGTCTCCAACCGAGCGATGCGCGCCCGCATATTGGCGTCGAGGTAATGGTCGAGGCATCGGGTGAACAACGCCCGCTTCGCGCCGAACGCATTGTAGACGCTGGCTTGGCTCAGCCCCATGGCCGCGCCAAGGTCGCGCACCGATGTGGCCGCGTACCCGTCCGCCCAAAAACGCTGCATGGCGGCTTCGAGGGCGGTGCCTTCGTCGAATGCGCGTGGTCGTGCCAAGGCTGAGTCCTGGTGGGGGTTGATCTGGAGCGACCGCTACAGAATCCATCCGGGTTTGGCAACCCGGGTCTGACCGGTCGGTCGGCCACCGAATCTCCTCGCACACCCCTGCCAGCCACCGTATCCTCCCCGCATCAGATGGGGAGACAGACACCATGAACCGCGACCTGATCGGCTATGGCGGAAACCCACCCGACCCGAAATGGCCCGGCGGCGCCCGCATCGCAGTCAATTTCGTCGTCAATTTCGAGGAAGGGTCGGAAGCCTCCATCCCCGATGGCGACAAGGAATCCGAATGGGGCCTGACCGAGTATGGCGCGGTGAACCCCGGCGTCCCCGGCCGCGACCTCGCCGCCGAGGGCATGTTCGCCTTCGGTGTCCGCGTCGGCTTCTGGCGCATCCGCCGTCTGTTCGCCGAACACGGCTGGCCGCTGACGGTCTTCGGCTGCGCCCTGGCGCTGGAGCGCAATCCGCCCGCCGTCGCCGCCATCAAGGAGGCCGGCTGGGACGTCTGCTGTCATGGCTGGCGCTGGGAAAAACACTATTTGATGGACGAGGCGACCGAACGCGCCCGCATCGCCCGCGCCGTCGCCTCCATCCAATCCACCATGGGCGAACGACCGCTCGGCTGGTACTGCCGCAGCGGACCCGGTGTGAACACTCGCCGCCTGCTCGTCGAAGAAGGCGGGTTTCTTTACGACTCCGATGCCTATGACGACGAACTGCCGTACTGGACGACAGTGTCCGGCAAGCAGCACCTCGTCGTCCCCTACAGCCTGACCAACAACGACACCAAGTTCGGCCGCGGCACTTTCTCCACCGGCGACGACTTCTTCCATTTCTGCCGCGATGCCTTCGACATGCTGTATCAGGAAGGCGCGACCCAGCCGAAGATGATGTCGATCGGGCTGCACCAACGGCTCATCGGGCATCCCGGCCGTGCCGCCGGGTTGCAGCGGCTGATGGACCATATCGCGAAGTTCTCGGGCGTGTGGGTGACGCGACGCCTCGATATCGCGCAACACTGGGTTGCGACGCACCCGGCGCCGCTTGTCGCAACGGGAGCGGGCTGATAGGTCCAGGCGTATGCCGCATCGCAGCAAAACGCCATGAATACCGGAGGCCTGGGCCGCTGGACCCGCCTCCGCCGCCTCCTCGGCGCGTGGCTCAACGACCGCCGCCAATTCCGTGCCGGCCGGCTGGACCGGACCTGCCCGATCTGCGGCTACCACGGCGTGTTCATCGCCGTCGGCCACCCCGGCCGCTGGGATGCCCGCTGCCTCAGCTGCGGATCGCGGGAACGGCACCGTCTGCTGCACCTCTGGGTGACCGAGGGCGGCGGCGACCGGTTCGCCGGCAAACGCATCCTGCACTTCGCGCCGGAAAAGGTGATCATGCGCCGGATGCGCGGCAATCCGCTCTACGAAACCGCCGACCTGATGCAGCAGGGCGTGACCCACAAGGTCGACATCACCGCCATCCCGCTCCCCGATGCCGTCTACGACGTGGTGATGGCCAATCACGTGCTCGAACACATCCCTGACGACCGTAAGGCGATGGCCGAACTGTTTCGCCTGCTGAAACCGGGCGGGATCGGCCTGTTCACCGTGCCGATCAACGCGACACGGCAAACCACCTACGAAAACCCCGCCATCGCCGGCAAAGCCGAACGCTGGGCGCATTTCAGCGCCCACGATCACCTGCGCTACTACGGGCTGGATTTCGCCGATCGTCTCACCGGCGCCGGCTTCGCCGTCGAGACCTTCCGCATGACCCCCGAGCAGGAGGTCCAGTACGGCCTGTTGCGCGACGAGTGGCTGTACGTCGCACGTAAGCCAACATGACCGGTGCCGCTGGGACGACGGGCCCGCATGTTCCCGCCCCGGATGGCGTGCCGCTGCCCCAGCGCTACTGGGCAATCCTGACCATCGCGCTGGGCCTGACCCTCGCCGTGCTCAATGGCAGCATCGTCAATGTCGCCCTGCCGACGATCGAGCGGGAAATGCAGACCTCGGCCGCCGTGTCGATCTGGGTGGTCAACGCATTCCAGCTCGCGGTCACCGTCTCGCTCCTGCCGCTGGCCTCGCTGGGCGAAATCTACGGCTACAAGCGGGTCTACAAGTTCGGGCTGATCCTGTTCACCGTCTCCTCCCTCCTCTGCGCCGTCTCCTCCTCCCTCGCGCTGCTGATCGTCGCTCGGGTGATCCAAGGCGTCGGCGCCGCCGGAATCATGAGCGTGAACGGCGCCCTGGTGCGCTTCATCTATCCCCGCGCCTGGCTGGGACGCGGGGTGGGCCTGAACGCAACCATCGGCTCGACCGCCTCCGCCGTCGGGCCATCGGTGGCCTCGGCGATCCTGGCCGTCGCCCCCTGGCACTGGCTGTTCGCGGTGAACGTGCCGATCGGCATCCTGGCCATCGTCATCGCCTGGCACCATCTGCCGAACACCCCCCGGACGCGCGCGAAATTCGACGTCATCGGCGCCGCCCTGCAGGCGGTGGCCTTCGGGCTCCTGCTGATCGGTATTTCCGAGATGGGGCACGGCGACACCCCGTTTCTGGTCGCGCTGCTGATACTCGGCGGGATCGGAATAGGCGCGGTGCTGGTGGTGCGGGAATTGAGCCGCACCGGCCCCCTGTTGCCGGTCGACCTCATGCGCATCCCCCTGTTCGCCCTGTCCGTCGCAAGCTCGGTCTGCTCGTTCATGTCGCAGTCGATGGCGATCGTGGCACTGCCGTTTTTGCTGCAGCGGACCTACGGGTTCGATCAGGTGACGACCGGTCTGCTGATGACGCCCTGGCCCCTCAGCGTCGCGGTGATCGCGCCGTTCGCCGGGCGGTTGGCGGATCGCTACCCCGCCGGGCTGCTGGGCGGCTGCGGGATGGCGTTGATGGCGGTGGGGATTGGCCTGATGGGCTTTCTGCCCGCGCATCCCTCGCCGTTGGAAATCGGCTGGCGGATGATGGTGGCTGGGATCGGCTTCGGATTCTTCAACACGCCGAACAATCGGGCAATCATCGGCTCAGCGCCGCCCCACCGCGCCGGCGGCGCCAGCGGCATGCAGGCAACCGCCAGGCTTTCCGGCCAGACAACCGGGGCGGCCCTGGTCGCGTTGGTGTTCGGGGCAGCAACGACGAACGGCCCGATCATGGCATTGATCGTCTCCGCCGCACTCGCTGCGCTGTCGGCAGCGGTCAGCTTCAGCCGGATGATGGCGCGCTAGGCGGCGGCAACTCGTTCAACGCTGTTACGATCAGGCTTATGGCTGCTTTTAACGGCGGCAAATGGACCTCCACGACATTCCACACGACCTTGTCGGACACGCGATGATATTCGTGCCTAAGCACGTTTCCAATGCCGATGATCTGGTCCCAGGGGATATGCGGCTGGGTCGCGCGCAGTGGAACGGGGATGCGCCGCGCGGCCTCGGAGATGATTTCCAGTCCGCGTTGAACGCCGTGGCGGAGTAGCCACTCCGACTGGAACGCATCGAATGTCTTGCCGCTGACTGACGCTTCGATCCCGGCGATCGAATCGACGATAGCCCGTAACGCCGGATGCACCAGCCGATCCATCAGAAGATGCGTTCCGCCAAGGTCTCGATGCTACATCGCAGCAAAGGATCCAGACTGTCGCGTGTCGTCACATCGATCGTTGTTTGCAAGCGGCTTTCCAGCAGCAGCTTGATTCCTATCAGTTCCACAAGGGAAAATTGTCCGTTCAGATCGTAATCGACGAACAGGTCGATATCGCTGTCGGGCTTCGCCCGGTCGCGAGCGGTGGAGCCGAACAGATACATCGACGTCGCCCCGAACGCCTTGACGGCTTCGGCCTGGGCAGCAAGGCCGGCGATGGCATCCTGTTTGCGCATGAGCGGATTATAGGGCGTGATCGCCAAAGATGGAACCATATGGCCCGGTGAATCAAGCGATTGAACAAAGCCACGAGAACGCCGAGACTCCCGTTGAGATGATGGGGCCTCAGCCCCCAACCCTGCTTGACAACCCCCTACACCCACCGCCTCCTCCGCCCATGAAGTTCATCCACACGGCGGACATCCACCTCGACAGCCCGCTGGCCGGGCTCCGCGCCCGTGGCGATCTGCCGGGGGAGGTGATCGCCCATGCCACCCGCCGTGCATTCACGGCGATGATCGATCTCGCGCTGGACGAAGACGCCGCCTTCGTCATCATCGCCGGCGATCTCTACGACGGGGACTGGAAGGACTTCTCCACCGGCCTGTTCTTCGCACAGGAGATGCGCCGCCTCGGCCGACCGTGCTTTCTGTTGCGCGGCAATCACGATGCCGCCTCCGTCATTACCAGCCGCCTCACCCTCCCCGACAATATCCGCGCCTTTTCCTCCCGAACCTGCGAAACCTTCCGGCTCCCGGACCTCGGCGTCGCGCTGCACGGGCATTCGTTTCCAAACCGCGCCGTGCCCGAGGATCTGTCGGCCGGCTATCCGGCCCCCGTCCCCGAAATGCTCAATATCGGCGTCCTCCACACCTCCGCCGACGATCCGGGGGATCACGCGGTCTACGCGCCCTGTTCGGCGCTCGGCCTCGCGCTCAAGGGATACGATTACTGGGCCTTGGGACATATCCATCAGCGGCAGGTGTTGTCGGAGACACCCTGGATCGTCTTCCCCGGCAATCTCCAGGGCCGCCACCCCCGGGAAACCGCCCCAAAGGGCTGCACGGTCGTCACGGTGGAAGACCGGAAGATCGTCTCCGTCGAGCATCGGTCCGTGGACGTCCTGCGCTGGGTCGCCCTCACGGTCGATGCCACCGGTCTGGACGACGCCGCCCTGGTCGCGGCGGCCGGCGAGGCGGTCCGCGCCGCCCTGGCCGAGGCCAATGACCGCCCGGTCCTCGCCCGCCTCACCGTGACCGGCCACGCCGCGATGCCAGACCCCGATCAACTCGCGGCCGAATGCCGGGCGGCGGCGATCGCGGCCGGGGGCGCCTTGTGGATCGAATCGGTCAAAAACCGAACCCGTCCCATCGTTACGGCCGGGGAAGGCAGTCTGGCGGCGCTGCGCCAAGCCTTTCTCGCCGGGCTGGACGATCCCGGCATCGTCGACCGCCTGCGATCCGAATTCGATTCCCTGCGCCAGAAGCTTCCAGCCCCGGCCCGCGCCGACTTGGCGCTGCCGGCGGATACGGCGTCCTTACACGAATTGGCCGAGGAAGCTTGGCAGCTCGCCGCCGAAGCCATCGCGAGAGCGGAACGATGAGGATCCGCCGCCTCGATCTGCTGCGCTACGGCCATCTCGCCGACCTCGCGCTCGAATTCCCCGCCGACGTCGCCCTGCACGTGGTGCACGGCGCCAACGAAGCGGGGAAATCGACCGCCCTCTCCGCCATCTCCGACGCCCTCTTCGGCTTCGCCCATCGCTCGGACTACGATTTCCGCCACGGCGGGACCCAACTGCGCATCGGCTTCACCCTCGTCGCGGAAGACGGGACCGAGGCCGCGTTCATCCGGCGCAAGGGCCGGACCAATACCCTGACCGACCCCTCGGGTGAGCCGATGCCCGACGTCGCGCTGCGCCGCTTCCTCGGCGGAATCGACCGAAAGGCGTTCGAACAGGGCTTCGGCCTCAACGCCACCCGCCTGCATGCCGGCAGCGACGCTTTGCTCCACAGCGATGGCGAAGCCGGCGAGAGCCTCCTCGCCGGTGCCGGTCAAATGAACCTGCGCGCCGCGCTGGCAAGCCTGGATGAAGAAGCCAGAACCTTGGTCGGCGACGGTCGCGGCAAACGCCGCCTGTCGGAAGCCACGGAAGCCTGGCGTTTGGCCCAACGCGCAACCGACGAAGCCGCTATCGCCCCCCGTGCCTGGCAGGATGCCGAGGCCAGCCACACCACCATCACCGCCGACCTCGCCCGGGTACAGGCCGAAACCCGCGACCTCCACGCGGAGAACAACCGCCTCCAGCGCGTCCGCCGGGTGTTTCACGAACTCAACGCCCTCGCGTTCGCGCGCCAACGTCTGGCGGAACTGAAAGATGTCCCGGACCTCCCCCACGACGCCGCCGAACGCCGCGACACCGCGGAAGCCGCCCGCCGGGAAGCCGCCCGCGACGCAAAGCGGGAAGGGGAGGAAGCTGCCCGCCTGACCGCCGAACGCGATGCGCTGCCCCGCGATCCCGATGCGCTCGCGCTCCGGGATGCGATCGGCGCGCTGGCCGACCGCCGGCCGGTCGCATGGCAGGCCGCGACCGATCTGCCAAAGGTCCAAGCCTCCGCCGCGGCCCACCGAACGAAGGTCGCCGATGCCATGCGGGACCTCGGCCAGGACATCGCGCCCGAGGCCGCCCGCGATGCCGTGCCGCCCGCCGGTATTCGCACCTCCGTCCAACGCCTGATCGCCGACCAGGCCGGTCTGGCCGCCAAGGCAACAGCCGCCGCCGATGCGCTCGCGGCGGCACGCCGCCGGCGGGACCGGGCGGCCGAGGCGGTCGATGCCGCACCCCCCGTCCCAGCCCCGGATTTGCTGCGCCGTACGATCGAAGCCGTCCGGGCCGAGGGCCGCCTCGACTCGCTCCACGATCAGGCCGCGCGAGCAGCCGAAGCAGCGAATCGGACGATGGCCGCCGCCCTGGCCGCATTGCCGTTATGGACCGGCGATGCCGCCGCGCTGGCCGCCTGCCCGATACCCCTGCCGGCACAGGCCGAAGCAGCCGGCGCGTGCCTGGCGGCAACGGACAAAACGCTCGCCGACGCACGAGCCTCGGTTGCCCGGCTGACCGAGGAACTGGCCGCGGTCGACGGGAAAATCGACCTTCTATCCCGGGGCGACGTCGTGCCGACGCCCGAAGCCGTCGCCGCCGCCCGCCACACCCGCGACCAATCCTGGTTGCAACTCAGATCGGCGCTCGAAGCCGGCACAGCCCCGGTCGCCGCCGCTGCAGTTGTCCGCTTCGAAGACCTCCGCGATGAAGCCGACCGCCTCGCCGACCGCCGAGCCGATGAGGCCACGCGGGTGGCTGACTACCTCAGTGCGGCAGCCCAACGCGAAGCGCTCCATCGGCAGCACCGGGCCGCCGAGGCAGCCACCGCAGCCGCTGAGACAATGGCGGCCGAAGCCTCCGCCGCCTGGCAGACATTATGGGTACCGGCCGGGATCCAACCCGCGCTCCCGGCGGCGATGGTGGAGTGGCGGCGGCAGCGCGACGACCTGCTGAAAGCCGCCGAACGCGCGGCGGAGGCCAGTCAGCAGCGGGATGACCTGACCGCCCGCCGGAATCGCGCGCGCACCGTGCTCGGCGGCGACCCCGCGGGGGCGGGCACCGTGGAAACGCTGTTGCTGCGGGCGGAAACCGACTGCGCGGCCGCCGAGGCAGCCGCCGCGGCGCATCGCCACCGACTGGAAACGCTGGCCCGCGAGGACGCACAGCTGCCCGAACTGCAAGCCGCCGCCGAAACCGCCGCCGCCGCACTGCGCGCCTGGGCCAGGCAATGGGGCGAAGCGATCGCGGCCTTCGGTCTGCCACGCAGCGCCACCCCGGCGGTGGCCGAGGCCGCGCTGGCCGCCTGGTCGCGAATCGCCGAATCCGCACCCGCCTGGCGGTCCGATTCGGACCGGGTCGTACAAATGTCGGCAACCGTCGCCGCGTTCGCCCAGGAGGCCGATGCGGTGCGGGTCAAACTGCGGGAACCCGATCGCGGTGAACCGGCCGAAACGGTCGCGGCCCAGGCTGCCCGGCGGCTGGCAGCGGCGGAGGCGGCGGAACAACGCGCGGAGGAATTAACGACCCGAATCGCCGCACATCGTCTGGCAACCGAAACCGCCACCCGCCGGCACGATGACGCCGAGGCCGATCTCGCCGCGCTACGTGCCGCCGCCGGGGCCCAAGATGACGCCGCCCTGGCCCATGTCATCGCACAATCCGTCCTCCGCCGCGAAACCGCCGCCGACATCGCCGCTCGGGAAAAGGTCCTGCTGTCCCACGGCGATGGACAGACCGAGGAAACCCTGCGCGCCGAAGCCGCGGCCATCGACCCCGACACCGCCGCCGCCCGCGTGGCCGAAATCGAAGCACGCCTCGCCGAACTCGGCAGCCGCCGTGAAGCCCTGAGCGCCGAACTCGCCCGCGCCGAAGCCAAACTGGCCGAAATGCGCCAAGGCCACGACGCCGCCGCCAAGGCGCAGGACGCGCGCGACGCCCTCGCCGACGCCCTCGCCGCCGCCGAGCGATACGCGCGACTGCATGTCGCACGGGAGTTGCTGCGCGCGGGCATCGACCGTTACCGCCGAGAACAGCAGGATCCGCTGCTGAAAGCCGCCAGCGCCCATTTCGCCCTCCTCACCGGCGGTCGCTATGTCCGGCTCGGCATCGATGAGGATGCGGGTGAACGGAAGACCCTCTCGGCGATCGATGGGGCAGGGGGCACCTGCCCGCTCGTCGGATTGAGCGAAGGCGCGCGCGACCAGCTTTACCTCGCCCTGCGGGTCGCCGCGATCGAGGCCCATGTGTCGCGCGCGGAACCCCTGCCGTTCGTGGCGGACGATCTGCTGGTGACGTTCGACGATACCCGAGCGGCGGCGGCGCTGCGTCTGCTGGCCGAGTTGGGCCAGAAGACGCAGGTCATCTTGTTCACCCATCACGATCACATCGCCGCGTTGGCCGGGCGGCAGCCCGGTGCGTCCGTGCTCCGCCTGCCCCGCGCTACGACTTGACCTCGACGATCTCGATCGCCTCGCGGCTCGGCCCCTCGATCATGAATGCCCTTGTATGGCCAAGCTGGTAGGGCGGTTCGAGGAAGGTGACGGATTCGGCCCGAAGCTTCGCCTCCCAGGCATCGAGGTCCTCGACGGCGAAGGCAAAATGGTCCTGCAACTGCCCCCGGGATGGCGCCAGCGGCTGCTCCCACTGGTTGCCATACCAGGTCAGAACCACATCCCCGAAGACCACCCCCGCTCGGGGTTCGCGGAACATGCCGTCCTGGGTGAGGGACGGCCAGGATTTGTCCGGACCGCGCTTCACCGCACGTTCCGCCGGTGTGGGCGGGGTGAAACCGGGGCGGACGGGGGCGTTGAGGTGCGTTTGGTACCAGTCCAGTGCAGCGAAAGGATCCTCCTGCCAGAGGTGGACGTGATCGAAGTGTTCGGCGGGGAAATCGCCGACATACTCGACCAGGGCACCGTCCGGGCCATCCATGTAGGCAAACCCGCCGCCGCCGGGCGGTTGGACGTTGGCGGCCATCGCCTCGGCGATCTGCGCCCTGGTCAGACCCGGCGCCTTTCCCTTCGGCGCGGGCCAGGTGTCGCTGTTGATCAGCACGAACCCACCTGCGTCGGTGGTGTAAAGCGGCCGCAACGCCACCTCGGAGCGGGTCTTGTAGGCCTCGATATTGCCCCGGACGTCGGTGACGTGCCATCCGAAGTGCCAGATCGCGCTTTGCGGCGATACGGGCGGCGGCGCGTCGACCCGATCGAACAAAATCATGACGTTATGGGGGGAGAGCAACGCCTTGTGCCCGGCCCATGTGCCGGCCGCGGTGCTGGGGAACTGCCGCGTGTAGAACCCGATGGCGGCGTCGGGATCGGTCGCGTTCAGATGCAGATGATGGAAGCGGGGCGTAGCCAGCACCGGATGTTCTCCTGGATGAGTCCCTCGGGGGGCGAATGGTATCCAGGATCATGCGACCGGGCCGTTCGGCTGGCCAGAGTACAAAAGAGAGGGTGGTACAAAAGAAAGGGTCCGGTCGATAAGGACCGGACCCTGATTCTCAAGTCTGATGTAGTAAGCGGAATTCTTAGAGCGAGCCGCCAACGCTGCCGAAGTAGGAGCTGAGGTCACCGGCGAAGGTGGTGAAGCCAGCGGCGATCGTGCCAACGATAACGGCAGCGATCAGAGCGTATTCAAGGGCCGTAACGCCGCGACGGTCAGACGCGAGCGACAGCAAAGTCTTAACGTGATTGATCATTTACTTTCCCCATTGATTCCAGATTTCGACGCAGCACAACGCTTTTTACTGACGTTGATTGCTACTGCTATCATCGGGTTGTTTTCGGGTACCCTCGAACTTGCCGATCCAACCAGCTTTCCCCAACTGGTTGACGATTTTGGTCGCAACATCGTTAAATTAGGGTGCGGTCCCCAAACCTGTCAAGCGACCATTTGCGATGGTTATTTGACAGCGAGTCATTTACGGCCAAATACCTGAGTGGTAGCGGGGTTCGCACGAATTTTTGAACCGTGGCGATCTCGTGGGGGCACGCAAAACGGCCCGATTCGCACGCACTGTCAGTGCGTTTCTTTGGCGGCTTGGCGTCAATTCGGGCGCCGCGCATGTCTGAATGCATTTCCTTGCGAGAAAATACGGAGAAACGACTGGATATTATCGCATGTGCGTCGTTTTTGGATAAGTTCCACGGGGTCGTCCGGCAGGGCCGTCCGCCCCACTGGTTTCAGCAACCCCGCCCGCCTCATGCAGCCGATTCCCGCCAATGATCGACAACTTCACTATATGTTGGTTGCAAAATTCCAGAGACTGCCCGATATGGTTGTGTGCCCCGTGCGTACCATTGGATTAAACCGAGGCGATTTGGCGGCGAAAGGGCATGCATATCCGGTGCAGACCGAACACCGCACCAGGATCGGGCCATTCACGGGAACGTTACCATTGCTTGGTTGTCATGACACGAGCATGTCCCGCATCGGCCTGGCAGCCACGGAACGGCGGCGTGAATCACGCAATCAAACAAAGATTTATAGAGCAAGATTGGGTCAACTTGACCCTGCCGTGCTCTACGCCCGCTGCGTCGGTCGCACCCACGCCTTGAGGTGCGGATACAACTCATCGTCCGGAACCTTCGTCAGATCCTTCGACAGGGTCCCGACCAGCTTGCTGGCGGTGGGTGCGTCCAACCCGTCCCGCAACGTCCGCAGCACATGCGCCGGGGCCACCAGGACCAGGGCGTCGAAGGCGTCCGACGCGGATGCCTCGCAGACCTTGCCCGCCACGAACCGTTCGAACGCCGTCTTCGCCATGTCGTGCGGATCGTGACGCGGCTCGATCGCGTGACGGGTAACCGAGGCACTCTCGAAGCTCCGCCCCGGACGATCGCTGCCGAGGTCGCTGCTCTGGTGATGCACGTGCGTGGAGTCGAAACTGCCGCGCGTGTGCAGCGCATTGTCGGTGGCCGGATAGACGAAGCGGGCGTGGCCGCCGTCGGCGATGACGAAACAGGAAACGCGATGTTGGACCATGGGAACCTCCGGGTTCGACACACCCTGACCGGAAAGGCCCGATCGCGCATTGACGCCGATCAACCAAGCCCGGCCCCCGCCCGCGCGCAGCACAGGGTTGGGCGGATACACTCTTGCCTTCGGCTGCCCGGCATTGTCGGATGGATGCCGACCGTCAACCGGAGGAAACCCATGAACGACGCCGCCGAAGCCAAGCACCTGTTCGAACCGACAGGCGATTTCCAGTGCCTGCACGAATTCATCCCCGCTGCCCGAAAGAAGCTGTCGGACCATATCTGGGGCTATCTCGTCGGCGCGACGGAAACCGAGACGACGTACCGCCGTAATCGCCTCGCGCTGGACAGCCTCGCGCTGCGCCCCCGCGTCTGCGTCGACGTCTCGAAGATCGACACGTCCACCACCCTGTTCGGCCGCAAGCTGCGGATGCCGGTGATGCTCGCGCCGGTGGGGTCGCTGGAATCCTTCGATCCCGGTGGAGCAGCCACCGCCGGCGCCGCCGCCTCGGCCTTCGGAATTCCCATCATGTGCAGTTCCGTCACCCATCCGGGCCTGGAGGAGATCGCCGCCGCTACACCAGGGCCGAAAATCTTCCAGCTTTACGTCCGCGGCGACCTGCAATGGATGGACGACATCGTCAAACGCGCGGTGGACAAGGGCTACGATGCCTTCGCGATCACCGTCGATACCGCCGCTTATTCCCGCCGCGAACGCGACATCACCGGACGTTTCGTCAAACCCTGGCGCGCGGTCGCGACCGGTCAGTCCTATCAGGCGAGCTTCACCTGGGACAACGTCAAGCACTTCAAGGACAAGCATGCCATCCCGCTGATCCTCAAAGGCATCGGCACCGGGGAGGACGCGGCGCTGTGCTGCGAGCACGGGGTGGACGGCGTCTACGTGTCCAACCACGGCGGACGCCAGCTCGATCACGGCCGCGGCTCGATGGACATCCTGCCGGAGGTGATGGCGGCGGTGCGCGGGCGCGCCAAGGTCATCGTCGATGGCAGCATCTGCCGTGGCACCGACGTCGTGAAGGCCATCGCCATGGGCGCCGATGCGGTCGCCATGGGCCGGATGTACTGCTACGCGCTGGCCGCCGACGGGGCCGCGGGCGTGGTGAAGATGCTGGAACTGTTGGAACACGAAATGGGCGTGGCCATGGCCCTGGCCGGCGCGCGCAGCCTCGCCGAACTCGGACCGAACTTCATCTTCCGTAACGCGCCGATGGTCGCCCAGCCGCACCAGCACAGCGCCTTCCCGCTGTTGCAGACAACCCCGGAATACCAGGGGTAACCGCTGCCGCCGCCGACCGATGGGCCTCGCCCCGCCGGTCGGCGGCATCAACCCCATGCCCGCCGCGATAACGCGTCTGACCGCGCCGTCGTCGACCGAACCGGTTTTCTTCGGGGTTACACAATATTGATAGGTAATGAGATGATTCCGCACCAACCGCGTCGGTGCGTAGTGGCATTGACCGTCGCTTGCCAGTGACCTCAATTTCGAAGACGCCCTGGCGGGCCAGAACATATCGGACCCTTCGCGCCGGTCGATGGATCGCGTTTTTCACCACCAAGAACCACCGAGGATGCACAAAGATTCATCGTCCAGCACAAAGCCTTCGTGCATGCTTCGTGGTTCTTGGTGTTCTTGGTGGTGAAAAATGCGGTCCTCCGATCCGGTCTGTCGCCGGGGCGTAAGAGAATGCCTATTAAGCTAGGCAAGATGTAAATTCGCTCCGTCTATGTATGAATACGGAACGTTCAACCCGCGTCCGGCGGCCGCTCGTCCAGAAAATGCGCCGGCACCGTCACCCCCGGAATCAACTCCGGCAGATACGCCACCGCCTCCCGATACCGAGGATCCTTCTCGTCCGTCAGAG